>DRJW01000287.1 GCA_011052055.1 Nitrospirota bacterium | reverse complement strand
GTTCGACTCCCCTCGCCTCCACCAATTTTTATTGAGTTCAATAGGTCATTCCTCAATGACCTTGCCCATGGTTGCCCTTGAAGCGTGTTGGAGACGAAATTGGGTGTCGCTCTATATGTAATTAAATCGCTTCAAATAATTTTCGGCATGCGGTATCGAGCGCGTCAAGCTTGTTTTTGACTACATCCCAAATCACCGGCGCGCTGATCCCAAAATATTCATGGATTAGAATGTTTTGAATGTCGGCGCTCTTTCGCCATTCGATTCCCGGATATCGTCCAGGTAAAGGCGGTGATCCCTAGGCATAGACGGTTTCGCGGTCTATGACAGGTTTGAGCCGTGGTTTGACGGTGTCTGCTATCACCAGATCAACGGGACGGTTTAGCACATCCTCAAGATGAAACTTGAGATCCATGTAATGATCGAAAGTCGGATCGCCTAACTCGACAACGATATCCACATCGCTGGCACGATCCGCGTCTCCCCTTGCGAACGACCCGAATACACCGATTCGCGTCACGGTATATCGCTCCTCCAAATCTTTTCGCAGACCGGAAATCGTCTGGAGGATGTCCTGCTTTTGACTGTCCATTACGTTCATAACTCTTATCGATAATTTGGACTATAGTGTGCCATAGATCGCCAGAAAAAGGCAGGGGGAACGATATCTGTATCGTTAACCTGGCGGCAATGGCGCTCCTTTTTTGGAAGCTTGAAGTATCGGGTTGGGCGCCGCGAAATCTTTCGAGCCGCCGTAATAAAGGTTCTGGGCGTGGGAGCCGTCCACGAAAAAAAGCCATCGCTCCATAAGCGCGCCCGCGATCATCGAAACCGCAGTTATAAGCGCAAGAACGCCGCCGCCCACGGCCACTGCCGAATCTCCGTTAAAAAGCGGCATGTAATCAAACGTCATAAGAGCGAGTGGAAGAATGAACAGCAGGGCGATGGAGGCAATCCTGATGGTCCCCCGGCTGTTTTGATATCCTTTATAGTCGTACTCTTTGGTGTTGTAATGCATGTAACCTGTCCCCATATCCATCAGAACAATATCGGGATGGTTGATCCCCAGCGCGCTCTGGATGGTCAACGGCTGATAGAGCCGACGGTTCCTTAAATAGTACGCAAGCTTGATAACCATCGCTGTAAACGTCACCGCGAACAGGCCTGCTATCATCACAAGCGACGTAATATGAGGGCCGTTGAAAAACCTAAGCAGGCCGACCTGGAGCGCGCCGCCGGACGCAAGCCCTATCATCGTGAAATTGATCGGGGTGTAGGGCGTGCTCCATTCTTTTATATATGGAACTGCGGCGTATATCATCCCCGACGCAAGATAGAGCGCCATCGCGGATACTACCCCCAATCCTCCCACAGCCAGCCTTAACGAAGTGTCGGCGCCGTAATAAGCCAGGATTCCGTAAAACGCCACGAACCCCATAAAGACCGGAAGCAAAATCGCCTCCAGCGACAGCCACGATTTTTTCCACTGGTTTATGGTTTTGATCCCCCGTTCCGGATGGGTAAGGTGTAAAAACGACGAGCCGACCCCGGCGATTGTCATCCCCAGCGAAACAGCCGCTCCTGTCAGCATGATATTAATGTCCATCGGAGAGCCTGTGATAAATCCCAGCGCGTCGCCCGCCACCAGACACGCGAACAGGCCCTGGCCCGCTCCGGCGAAAACGGTGAGAAGAATTATTGAATATTCGGGGCTCATTATATTCTCCTCATCCGCCTATTCCGAAATCTTCTATGACCACCTCTTCCACGTCCACTTTGCGTCTGACAGCTTTTATGGCGCCCTGCTTTTTCACGGTGATCTCGTCGTCATCCACTTTTACGCTCACCTTGCGGTGTGGCAGGTAATGGTTGCTTGGGTTGGCGCCGGAGTCTGGCATTAATTTATAGCCCATTCCTTTGCTGATCGCTTTAGAGGCCTCGCTTTGGGGATCGTTAATATCGCCGAAAACCCTCGCCCTCGTGGGGCACGAAAGAACGCAGGCGGGCTGGCGCTCATCTTCGGGCAGGTCGGTGTTGTAGATACGGTCTACGCAAAGGGTGCATTTTTTCATCACGCCTTCGAATTCGTCAAATTCGCGGCATCCGTAGGGGCACGCCCACGAGCAGTATTTGCATCCGATGCAGTCGTCGTAATTGACAAGGACGATTCCGTCTTCTTCGCGTTTGAACGATGCGTTGGTGGGGCAGACCGAAACGCACGGCGCGTCGGCGCAATGCATGCACGATTTGGGGAAGTTTATGACCTGCGTGTCGGGGAAAGAGCCGACTTCATATGTCTGCACCCTGTTGAACCAGACGCCCGTTGGCTCTTTTCCATACGGGTCATGGTCTTTTAGCGGCCCGAACTGGCCGGTTGAGTTCCATGATTTGCAGTTGACCGCGCAGGCGTGGCACCCGACGCATTTATAGAGGTCGATCACAAGCGCTAACTGCTTCACTTCGTTTTACCCTCGTTACCAGATAAGTTTATGATTCCCGGCGGCGGCTTAATCGGGTCGAAGAGGGGCCATGCGCCTTCGGTGTCAGATTTGTATATTCTCACTTTCAGATCGTACCATCCTGCCTGTCCGGTGATAGGGTCGGAGTTGGAGACAACGCCGCCTGCTCCGTCTGGTATCTCTTCGGCTATAAGATGGTTTAAAAGAAAAGCTTTTTTGGCTTCATTGGCTTCGGGGTTTAAGTTCCACGCCCCCGCCATTTTGCCGATGGAGTTCCATGTCCAGACCGTGTCCGGCTGGACGGCGTTTGAAAATTTCACCTGAACCCTTATTTTTCCATGGGCCGACTCCACCCACGCCCATTGCATGTCGTCTATATTCAGCTCCGCCGCTTTGATCGGGTTCATATACATAAAGTTTTGCCCGATCACCTGGCGAAGCCACGCATTCTGGGAATCCCACGAATGGTACATCACCATCGGTCGCTGGGTTATCGCGTGAATCGTATACTTTTTGCCATCCACCGTAGCGTCTTCTAAAGGCGGATACCAGAAGGGGATCGGATCGAAATATTTGGCGATCCGGTCGCGCTGTAGTTTGGTCTCCGGCTGGCGCCCCGGCCTTAACCCTTTTGCGGAAAGGCGGAATCTTTGCATCACTTCAGAGTAAAGACGCATGACAATAGGGTCGTTGCGCCGTATCAGTTTATGGTCGAGCGCCCAGTTTAAGTAGCCCTGGTTGATATTCCTGTTGTATTGAAGCGACTCTTCAAGCTCGAACTGAAAAAAGCATTTATTTTTAATATACTCATCGAGCTGGTTCGGGTTTGGCTCGCCGATGAGATGATCCCTGCCATCTTTGCCGCGCCACCCGGATAAAAATCCGACCGGAGTATCGGGCGCCACCGTCCAGTTAATAATAAAATCTTTATAGTCCTTGAATTTAGGTTTGCCGCCGTCGTCGCAAAAACCGGGCAGGCCAAGCTTGTTGGCAAGCTTAATCAGCGTCTCCTGAAACGGCTCACACCCTTCCGGCGGGTCGATCACAGGCTGGCGGATAGAGTCGGCGATGCCGGTATATTCGCTGATGGGCCGATCAAGCAGGGAGATAACGTCGTAGCGCTCAAGGTAAGTTGTGTCGGGCAGTACCAGGTCGGCGAAAGCCACCTGCTCGCTGAAAAATGCGTCGGAGACCACCAGAAACGGAATTTTATGGGAGCCATCTTTTTCTTTCGCCTTTAGCATCTCAATCATCTTTGACGTGTTCATCGACGAGTTCCAGGCCATGTTCGCCATGAAAAAGATTAAAGTGTCGATTTTGTACGGGTCGGCCTTATATGCGTTGGTGATTACGTTCTGGATCATGCCGTGCGCCGTGAGTGGAAACTCCCAGCTAAAAGCCTTGTCGATACGGACAGGCGAGCCATCGTCTTCGAGCAGGAGGTTTTCCGGTTTTGTGGGAAAGCCAAGCTCCGGGTTGGGCAGAGCGGTGTTCGGTTTTATAAGCGCCGGGTCGTCTATCGGTTTGGGGCAGGGCGGGATCGGCCTTGGGAACGGAGGCTTGTGGCGGAATCCGCCCGGCCTGTCGATAATGCCAAGAATCATCATCAGCGCAGAGAGCGCCCGCACCGTCTGGAACCCGTTTGAATGAGCCGCAAGCCCGCGCATACCGTGGATCGCCACCGGATTTCCATCTACTTTCGTATGATGGTTACCCCAGGCGTCCGTCCACTCGATGGGAAGCGTTATCGTTTCATCGCGCGCGGTGACGCCTATCTCCAGGGCGATTCTTTCTATCTGCTCGATAGGAACTTTGGTTATGTGCGAGACTTTTTCCAGGGAGTAATCGTTCAATACCCGTTCGGTCAACAGCTGGAAGGAGGTTTTGACGGTTTTGCCGTCCGGCGTTTTAAACTCGCCCACCAGCGCCGGTTTGACCCCCGCATGGCTCCCGAACGGTTTCGGGGACAAGGTTACGGTGTCCCAGACATAATTAACGTTTGTATCGCTGTCTTCAGCCCCATCCTCCTGCCAGAAAAGGCCTTCGTCCGCGCCGCCTTCGTCCACTACCACAAGTTGAGGCGCGTTGGTTTGCGTCAGCAGAAACTTTCTGTCGTACAGCCCGTTGGATATCAGGACGTGGATCATCCCCATGATAAGCGCCCCGTCGGTTCCGGGCCTTATGGGAACCCATTCGTCCGCCACGGCGCCGTAGCCGGACTGCACAGGATTAACCGCCACCAGCTTTCCGCCGTTATCTTTTAGTTTGCCTATGCCAAGCTTCATCGGGTTGGAGTCGTGATCCTCGGCGACTCCGAAAAGAATCACATACTTGGTTCTGTCCCAGTCGGGGCCGCCGAACTCCCAGCTGGTGCCGCCAACAGAATAGATCATGCCAGTCGCCATGTTAACGGAGCAAAAACCGCCGTGCGCGGCGAAGTTTGGCGTGCCGAACTGTTTGGCCCAGTAGCTGGTCAAAGCCTGCATCTGGTCGCGTCCCGTGAAAAACGCCAGTTTTTTAGGATCGGTCCCGCGAATTTTTTTCAGTCGTTTAGAAAGGATATCGTAAGCCCGCTCCCAGGATATCTCCTCGAAATCGGCTTTCCCCCGCTCTGCGCCCTCTTTTCGCAAAAGCGGTTTGGTGATTCTGGCCGGGCTGACCTGTTTCATCGGCCCTGCGGAGCCTTTGGCGCAGATTACGCCCTGGTTGGTGGGGTGGCTTGAGTTGCCCTGGATATATTTAACTTTGCCGTCTTCTAAAGTTACTTTTATACCGCAACGGCAGGCGCACATGTAGCAGGTCGTATATTTGACCTCCTGGCCTTCGTATAGCTTGTGGCCGTCTACTTCGCTCGATATTTCCGTCATTTATGAGTCCACCCCGTTGAGTTGTACTTATGGTAAGTAAAATCTTAAATTTAATCCAATCGTTTATACGAGACCAATATATTTACTTTTGGTTATCCAAAATGACGCAGGCCCCCTCTGATACTTCGTCCGGCTATTTCTCTTCTCTGCCCGGATTGTCGTCGATTTGTGTTTTCCGAAGAAGTTTTTTAAACATTGCCGCCTCGTCTTTCAGATATTTTTTAAGATGCTCCGCCGCCTCGGGGAAATCTGGCTGTATAGCGAGCGCCTCTTTTAATTTTTCTATTCCCGGCCCAAACTTGCCCTTCATCGCGTAGGCTTTACCCAGATTGAAGTAGAGCGCGACATCTTTTTCATCCATCGTGATCGCCTTTTCGTAACTTTGAATCGCGATCTCATACATCTCCTGTCTTCTAAGGTATATCCCGAACTCATTAAACGTATGTTTGTTCGCCATGTCGTAAATTTCGTTCGCTTCGCTTATTTTTTTGAAAATCTCCTCCGCCTCGGTTTTTCTGTTCTGCGCCATGCGGATTTTTCCGACGCCGAACTCCGCTTTGAGGTTCCCCGCCTCAAACACAAGCGCCCTGTTGAATTTATCCTCCGCTTTATCGAGCTCTCCGTTTTCAAGATGTTTTTCACCCATCGCGACACGGTTATCAGCCATCTTCTTTTTTATTTCATCGATGGTTTTAGGCGCAAGAGGGCAGTCATGGTGGGAGCAGGAAGTATATTTTTCGTTGAAATCATCGGCGGACAAGTCTTCCACCATCTCGCCGGTGGGATTGCCCTCGTCATCTACCAGCTCTAAAGCTATCGTCTTGTTTTCTAATATTTCGATATAGTAGTGAGTTACGATCTCTTTTTCTTTGGGGCCGCCGGCCTTTTTTATCTCGAAACAACGGCCTACTTTTCTGTCTTCTCTCTCTTTATTTTCCATACCGTTATTATAGTGGAGCTTACTAAAGGGAACCTCAATAATCCATTTCCCATAATAAGATACCCCTGGGAATGGCCCGTCCATAGCCTGATCTCACTTTCTCATGATTACAGGGGGTATATTATTCTCATGGTCGGGTAACCACAAGCGCGCGGCTTTGTCCGGGTATTTCAGGAAAAAAGCGGCGTTTTTCTGTCGAAAAGGTTATCATCGTAAAAGAAAAAGAGATAGCGTATGAAAGATGTCTTGACCCCGTTTCTGGTTTTATCGATGTTGCTTTTCTCCGCAAATCATCTATCCGCCGAAGGCTCCAAAGCGCCGGAATGGGTGGTGTCGGAATGGATAAACGGCCCCGGCGTATCGTTGGCCGACCTTAGAGGCAAAGTTGTCATCGTCGAGTTCTTCCAGATGTGGTGTCCGGGATGTAAAGCGTTTTCCATTCCGCTTATGAAGCGATGGAGCGACGCTACGTTCAAAGATGAGATAGAGTCGGGCAAACTAAAACTGCTGTCGATCCATACGGTGTTTGAAGGGCGCGACGCCCAGAGCCCGGAGAAGCTGAAATCTTTCATAAAAGAAAAAAATATTCACCACCTTGTCGGGATAGACGCCTACAAAAACGGCGACACGACGCCGGAGACGATGAAAAAGTATGGAAACGGCGGAACGCCCACGATGGCGTTCATCGATAAAAAAGGAGTTATCCGGTTCCAGAGGCTGGGCGGCTTCGACCCGTTCGCCGCCGAGATGTTTATAAGGATTCTGCTAAAAGAGCCGGACGCTTGAGCCAGACACTCTTGAAAACGGCTCGGCCTGCTGATAGACTCTCCCTCATTTGCGTTATCTCAATTCTTTTTGGTTATAAGGTTGTAAAGTGGTCAGTCGTTTAATGTGGATTTTAATATCCATCGTTTTTTTTATCCCGATCCTCTCCGCTCCCCCCGCAAGCCCGGAGTCTTATGGAATGGTCGAGGATGGATGGGAAGAGCATATTCGCCAGAGCATATTAAAAATTGCGGATTTAGAGTTTGAGGATGGTCTTACCATGCTCGACGAATATATTAAGGTTTATCCCGGTAACCCGGGCGGTTATTTTTATTACGCCGTCGGCGTTCAGGAAAAAATCCAGAAGCTGGGCGATTTTTCCGAGCTGAAAAGGTTTTACAAATACGCCGGAAAGTGCCAGAGACTCGCCAACAAAAGACTTGTCAAAAACCCGAAAGACTCTGTGGCGCGCCTTTTTCTTGGGGCTACAGACGGTTACATAGGTCTTCTGGAGGCAAGACGCCGCAATATCTTAAGAGCGTCCAAAAACGCGGTCGAGGCCAAGTCCCGCCTTGAGCGTGTTCTTTCCGAAAGGCCGGATATACCCGACACCTATTTCGGTCTGGGAATGATCTACTATTTCTCCAGCCGTAAAGCGCAAGAGGAGGGGGGGATTATTTCGTGGGTGATAAAAAGGTTTATAACCCACGGCAAAGATATGCGGCGTGAAGGTATTGAGATGCTGGATCATGCGATGGAATCGGACGCATTTTCAAAAGATTACGCCAAGTCGGCTCTTATGTGGATATACCTGTATGAGCATGATTACGAGCGGGCTAAAACTATGGCCATAGAAATAGCTGATGAGTTTGACCGCGATACGCTCGCCCGCTGGGTGCTTGGCCGGGTAGCGCTTGTGCAGGGGCGTTGCGGCGAGGCGAAACAGTGGTTCAAAAAAATTGTGGAGCTTAACATTACGCTGGGGGCGCCGGATACACTCTATCTGGAAGTGCCTGTGGCCATAATAAAGGCCGAAGTGTGCGCCAGAACCAGGGACAAGCAATTCAGGGCGGCCTACGCGCTAAACGAGGAGACTCTCGAATGGCTCAACGACGATCCGAAAGTGACTCTTGAATATCAGGACGAGAAGAATCTTATAAAATTCTGGAAAGATGAAAGCGAGTGGACGAAGAAAAAACTGGAGTTTCTCATAAAACGAAATTCTAGACAGCCCTGATTACCTTTTTCGATTTTGGATCCAGCGCCGTCCGCAAGCTGTCTCCCAGAAAGTTTATCCCCATCACCACCAGCATGATCGCGATTCCGGGAAACGTCGTAAGGTGAGGGGCTATCAGAAGGAAGCTCCTACCCTCCGACAACATCGAGCCCCAGCTTGCGGTGGGAGGCTGGGCGCCAAGACCAAGAAAGCTTAAACCGGCTTCTCCCACAATGGCCGAAGCCACGCCGAAGGTCACCTCGACAATCAGCGGCGCGGCGATATTGGGCAAAAGGTGTAAAAAGATGATCCGCAGAGGCCCGGCGCCCAGCGCCTCGGCGGCGAGGACAAACTCACGCTCCCGCAACGACAGCGCCTGCCCTCTGGCGAGCCTTGCGTAACCGGTCCATCCCATTATCGACAACGCCACTATCACGTTTTCCAGCCCCGGCCCGCGCACCGCCATAACCGCGATGGCCAGGAGGATACCGGGAAACGACAGGAATATGTCGCTTATCCGCATTATCACCTCGTCGATCCTGCCGCCAAAATATCCGGCCACCGCTCCAAGCGCTACTCCAACGGTGGCGGAGATGAAAACGGTCACAAACCCGACAAGCAGTGAAACCCTTGCGCCGTAAATAATTCTGCTGAGGATATCGCGCCCCAGGCTGTCTTGCCCCAGCAGGTGCAAGGCGCCGGGCCCCGCCAGCCCGTTGTAAAAGTCTTGTTCGTAAGGGGAGTATGGCGCGATAAAAGGGGCGAGGAGCGCGACAAGAACGAAACCTGTGGTGAGGGTTACTCCTATGAAAAACGAGAAGCTACTGTATCTCATTTGTATCTTATCCTGGGATCGACAAGGGCGTACACGATATCGACGGCAAGATTGACGAAAACATATGAGAGCGAAATTGTGAGCACACATCCCTGGGCCAGGGGGTAGTCGCGGGCGGTGATGGCCTGAAGGGTCAGCCTGCCGATTCCGGGCCACGCGAAAATAGTCTCCGTTATGATCGCTCCGGCGAGGAGCGCGCCCATTTGAAGCCCCGCCACCGTCACAACCGGGAGGATGGCGTTTGAAAGGGCGTGCCTGAAAAGAATCGTCATCGAAGACGCACCCTTCGCTCTGGCGGTTACGATGTAATCTTCGTCCAGCGCTTCAATCATCGTAGAGCGTGTCAGCCTGGAAAGAATCGCCGCCATCGCCGTGCCCAGGGTGATCGACGGCAACACGAGGCTTTCGATTCCTCCCCGTCCCGCCACCGGAAACCAGCCGAGGTTGATCGAGAAGACCAGGATGAGAAGGGGGCCGATCCAGAAACTGGGCATCGAAACGCCCAGCAGTGACACAGCCATAGCCCCGGTGTCGATCGCGCTGTTTTTACGCGCCGCCGCCAATACCCCAAGTGGGATTGCGATGATAATGGCCAGAGCCATCGAGCAGAGCGCAAGCTGAACCGTCGCCGGGTACCGCTCGGCGATAGATTCGGCCACCCCTTTATTCGTGAAAAGCGATTTTCCCAGATCGCCGGTGGCGACGGCGCCGATGAATGTGATGTACTGGACGACAAGAGGCCTATCGAGCCCCAGCTCTTTTCTTAACGTATCCCTGTCGGCGGGGGAGGCGGTCTCGCCGAGCATGATCTCCACCGGATCGCCCGGCGTTGCGTGGATTATAAAAAAGACAAGCGTCACCACGCCAAAAACCACCGGGACAAGAGCGAGGATGCGTCTTATTAGAAAAGTTTTCATGCTAAATATGTTGTGCGAAAAAAACTATTGGAGATTTTGTCATTCTAAAGAGCCTTTATCCAAAGTTTTCCTCAACGAGAGTGTTCGCTTTGCTCACAACAACGTGTTTTCCAGATATTATGTCTCCGCGATCTGATTATATAACTACTTCGCGCCGGGTTTTTGTTGTTAGCATAGCGGCATTGTAGATTCCCGCTAAAGCGTGTGTGGATATGCGCCGCGCCGCAGTTTGTCGTAAATCCAGGTCAACGGTTTCCCGCGCACCGAAAACCGATAAGGATATGCTTGATAGTTTCAGGACGGCCATGGCGGGCGGCGCCGCGTGTCACGCCGGGATAATCGTCCCACGAGCCTCCTTTGACAATATATTTCCCGGACGGTTTTGCGGGAGTGGATGTCCATTCAAACACCTGCCCTGCCATGTCGTACAGGCCGTAGACGCTTTTTCCCTTTTCATAACTCCCGACAGGAGTAGTGTCGTATGGCCCGGCGTCGTAGCTGTTAAGGAACTCAGGATTAAATTCGTTTCCCCATGGAAAATATCTTCCCTTTGCGCCACGCGCCGCCTTCTCCCACTCCTCCTCCGATGGAAGCCGAAGTTCGCGCCACGCGCAGTAAGCTTTAGCGTCGGCGTGATCCACCAGGACAACCGGATGCGCTCCCCGTTTTATTGGAAAGGCTCCATCTTTCCATAAAAAACGCTTAACCTCCTTGTACGAATGGGCGAGATGGTACCCATCCCATGTTTTCCGGTCCACAAACGGGGCCTTGCGCCCAGTCGCTTTTACGAACTTGAAATAATCTTTATTTGTGACAAGGTTGATATCGATCGAATAACTTTTCAGATTAACCTTTCGCCGTTTTTCGCTTTCAAACCACTTATACCGGCGGGACGCGAAACTTTTGCGCGCCTCATCGAGTTTATAACCATACTCTCTTTCATCCGGGCCGCTACCCATCCAAAACGCTCCTTGCGGGATGAGCGCCATCGGTTTATCAGTTTTGTAATCAGCGCCAAGGGCGGATAGTGACGCGGCGTACAGCAAAGCTAAAAATATTTTCATAAAGTTTTAATAATCTCCGTATAAAGGCGGGAGCCCAGAGGATCCTGCCCGCTCCTCTGTTTTCCGCCACCTGCTGTAGGCCACCGCTCTTTCGATAAAATTGTGTCGAACGGCCTCGTCATCCAGGCATGACTCCTCTATAACCGGCATGTTCGGAAATCGCTCCACGATCCGGCGGGCGAAAATACCGACTCCAGGTGAAACAGATATTCCATCATCCCCCGTCACGCCTACTTTAATCCCACAACTGGGCGACCGGCTTTTCAGGATAAAACCGCTCAATTCTCCAGCGTGACTCAAGGCGTAATTTTTGCCATACGCATCAAGTTTATCGGTTATGTCCAACCGGCTGTCGCTCACCCCCAGGGCCCGTGGTCTTGCCCGGTTTCCGACTAGTTGTACAGGCTCTCTTGGCGTCGCAAGGCCGATCCCGGTTTCCGGGCAGACCGGCGCAAATTCAATGAACTCTCCGAGCATGCCGGTGACAAACCGGTTTTTCGCATGCTCACCATTATACCTTGTTTTTGCGCCGAGGAGACACGCGCTGACGCCTAAAATGATAGGGGTTTTAGCGGGATGAGTGAACGTATGAGGCATAGGCGTAAAAACCGGTTTTATCTTAAGGGAACCTCCAATAAAAGTTCGTTACTGCCAGGCGCTAAACTATTTGATTACAAGTCCGGAGACCAGAATTTTTGTAATCGCGCCCGATTGGATAGAGCGGTTAAGAACAATAGCCATGTCCACCGCCATCCGCTTTTTTTTCTCCTCGACGCGAAACATATCAATTGATTTGCTTTGCAGGAAATAATAAATATTTTCACGAATCAGGACAAGGTTTCTTTTAATTTCCTCGTTAACCTTGTCGCCGCTCATTTGGGCGGAGAAATTTACTCTGACCAGACGACGGTCTTCTCCTTTGCCCAAATTCACCAGAAAAGGCTTGAATACAAAAATGGGAGGTATGTTGACCTCGATTTTAGGGATGACAACAACCGGCTCCTCTTTTTTTACCACCTTTTCAACTTCCGCCTTCTCTGGCTCTTCCATTTTTTCAGGCGGCGAGGTAATAATGCCCCATACTATAGCCGTTGCCAGGGATACGGCGCCCATTGCGCCGACGGCGATCAGGGCCAGCTTGGCCTTATTGATTTTTCTTTTTTCGGCCCCGCCCTCCGCCGGCCCTTCTTTCGCTTCTGATTCTTTTTTGGCGGCTGGCGCCGGAGCGGCCGGGGCGTCCTGTTCGGAGGACGCTTCTGCTTCGCCCTCACTCAATATTGAGGGGTCTATATCGAGTTCGGTTCTTCTTTTTTTCTTGGCCATTTAGGCTAATAGACGGGACTACCCTTTTCCGGCGACTTTTTCTAGTTGAGATAATAGTTCGGCGCACTCCTCAAAATCGGGATCGAGTTTCAAGGCCTGTTTAAGCGCGTCACGCGCTCTATCATATTGCTTCATGTCGATATGCGCGCGGCCGATATTGTAGTAGACAGCTTCGTCGTTTGGATCGACTTTGAGCGCTTTATAGTATTCTTCAATGGCTTCCGGGAACCGTTTTTTCCTGCGAAGGGCGATTCCCAGCCTGTTATAAACATGAACGCTTTGCGAAATGTTAAGCGAGCTTTTAAACGAGTTGGCGGCTTTGGAAGCGTCTCCAGACGCAAGATAGATTTCCCCGATTTCGGTATGGAGATCAGCCGTGTCTGGCCCGCTCTCCAAAGCCGTCTTGAAAGCATCCTCCGCTTTTTCGGTTTCGCCCTGATCGACATATATCTTACCCAGCGTTATCTGCCTGCTTGCGTTATGGGGACTTATCTCCGCCGCCCGCTCCAGGTAGACAAGAGCCATATCGTCTTTTCCTTTATTTTTATAAAGCTCTCCCAGCCCTTCATGCACCCGGAGATACTGCGGATTAACGCTGGCCGCCTCCAGGAGCCACCGCTCCGCCTTATCGGCCTCACCCATCAGCATGCACACCTCGCCAAGGGCATGGCGCGCCCTGGCGGAATCGGGTTTCAAATTAAGAGCTTCTCCGAATTCGACCAGCGCCTCGTCGTACATATTCTGCTCAATCATGATAAGACCGGTTTTTATCCGTTTTTCAAAGGGCGATGGATGATCCATCCTGTAGATAATATATTTTATCTTCTCCTCCAGCGTCCGGGCCATGAAAGGCTTGAGGAGGCATCCATCGACTTCTGTTTCGGCGGCCTGGGCGATTCTGGTTTCCGACGCCTCGCCCGACACAATTAAAAAAGGAATTTCCCTTAATGACGGCCTGTCACGAACCCGCCTTAAAAGCTCCAGTCCGGGGAGTTTTGGCATGTGCCAGTCGCTGATGATGAAATCGATATTAACGGTGTTAAGGAGCTCCCAGGCGTTTTCGCCATCCACAGCCTCCACAACTTCCGATACGCCGATACTTCGCAACATCCCCTTGAGCGTGCGCCGCATGTTTGGCGCGTCGTCCACCACAAGGACAACAAGATTATCTAGCGAGCGCATCTGATTAAAACATTTTTGTTTGTTGGTAACAAAAACAAAACCCGAACAGACGCCGGTTACCGTATCCGCAATAGCGCGCAGGCGCCAGCCGGATTCTCCGCAGGCTCACCATATGTTATATCGACAAGTCAGCAATTAAATTATACTTTCGCTTTGGAGATTTTAGTAAGCATGATAAGGCCAGCCGCCGCCGCCGACCTTATCTCTTCTTGCTCATCGCCCAACATTTGAGCCATAAAATCTATTCCGTCAACCACCTTGAGGTTTGTGATCGAGTCGAGCGCGGCTTTTTTAACCATCCAGTTATCGTCCTCAAGAGCCTTGAAAAGGGCTGGCGCTATCTCTTCATTTTTTAAATTACCAAGAGCGGTGGCGGCGGTTTTACGAACTTCATAGTTATTGTCGTTTGCCAGCGTATTTACAAGCGGCTCTAAAGCTTCCGGAGGCTTTATATGGTTGAGGGCTATTACGGCTTCCGTCCGGACTGAAAATTTATCGTCACCCAGAAGTTTTATCAAGACCGGCGCCGCCTGTTCCGCCTTGAGCCTGCCAAGAATCATGGCGGCGGTTTTGCGTATATTCCAGTCCTTATCCTCGCACATCGCAATAGCTTCGCCGATGGCCTCCAGGGACTGTATTGTGCCGAGCCCTATAAGGGCGGCGGAGCGCACCGATGGATTTTCTACCTTCAGCATTTCCATCAGGGGCGCGGCGGCAAGATCGGGACGAAGCGAGCTGACAGCGAGAGCCGCCGCCTTTTTGATCTGCCACGGATTGGGCTCGACTTTTTTCTTACCGCCTCCGGCGAGAGGGTTCGCGCCTCCCTTGGCTTTGGAGGCGGCCTGATCCTCACCTTTGGCGGCGGCCCATTTAAGGATGGCTTTTCTTGCCTGGCTTTCGTCATCGCATCCCAGGATTTTTAAAAGATGCGGGGCGGCTTCGGTGATTTTAGCTTTTTGTATTGAATTAATGACCTCTTCTCTGACTTGCCAAACCTTGTCGGAGAGCATTTTCACCAGGGCGGCTTTGGCATGGGAGTTGTCCTGATCTCCAAGAGAAATAGCGGCGGCTTTCCGGACGTTGGCGTTATCATCGTCTCTGGCCTTAAGAAGAGTCTCAAGTAAGCTCTGGCTCATAAAATCCTCGCTAAATGGAACTGTATTACTTTCAATAACAGTGCATTATCTGCTTAATAGTCCGGATTTTCAACAAAATAAATATACGCTGAAATATCTTGATTTTATTTATTTCCGTGACGGCTTTATAACTATGGCTTTGCGCATCTCTGCCACGGCGGCGCCTAACCCCACCATGATAGCTCTTGCGATAATACTATGTCCTATGTTGAGCTCCTCAATGACAGGGATCGAGGCTATCGGCCTGATATTATTCAGGTTTAATCCATGGCCTGCGTGAGTGACAAGCGACAGGCCATCCGACAGCGCGGCCGCCTTTTCTATCTTATCAAGCTCGGTCTTCAGTTTTCTTCCGGTTTTAGTTTGTGAGTATTGGCCGGTGTTCAGTTCTATGGCGTCAGCGCCCAGATCGGAGGAGGCGCGCACCTGGCGCGGATCGGGATCGATAAAAAGAGAGACGGTGATCCCCTTTTTCCTGAAAGATTCGATGATCTTTCTCATTTTTCTCTGGCGGACGGTAACATCAAGGCCGCCTTCAGTGGTAATTTCCTGGCGACGCTCCGGGACAAAAGTGACTTGATCGGGACGGATTTTCAGGGCGAATTCCACTATCTCCGGAACAGTGGCCATCTCCAGGTTCAATTTTGTTTTTATCGCCTTTTTTATGGCCCTGACATCACGATCATGAATATGCCGCCTGTCCTCGCGCAGATGAACAGTGATACCCGCGCTTCCGGCTTTTTCCGCCAAAAGCGCCGCTTCGAGCGGATCGGGCATATCAATTTTGCGGGCTTCGCGCAAAGTGGCCACATGATCGACATTTACGCAAAGTTTGGCCATTTAACTCTCCCAGCTGTTAATATCGAATAGAATATCAAGTATAACAACTATCGCGATTAATGTAAGCGTCATGGCGGACTCTTTCATATTTTTTCTTAACTGCTTTGTCACTCTGTTTTCTGTGCTTGACCCGTTCGGCGCGGCGGTGACACTGATCGCTTTAACCCCTGATGAGGCTGTAGAGAAAAGAGCGGCCCAGGCCATCAGGGCCTCCAGAGCGATGGTGGCGATCTTGTTGGTTTTCGCCGTCGCCGGCGGCGCAATTTTCGCCCTGTTCGGGATATCGATCCAGGCCCTCAAAGTGGCTGGAGGAGTGATTCTTATTCAGCTCTCTTTAAGAATGCTGGAGGGAAAGTCGCTGACCTACAGGACAATGAAAAGCGAAAGGGACGAAGCGGGAGACAAGGAGGATATAGCCATCATCCCTATGGCCATACCTCTGCTGGCAGGCCCGGCGGCGATAGCGACCGTCATCGTTTTCGCCGACAGGGCGCAGGGGGCGGTCGGCTGGTTTATGCTGATTTTGGCCATACTTTGCGCCACCGGCCTCACGGCGCTGATACTGCGCGAGGGTCAGAAAATGGCGGACTGGGTGGGAGAGACAGGCCTTCGGATACTCATACGAGTATTGGGGCTTATTCTGCTTGCGATGGGGGCGGAGTTTGTTCTCTCAGCCGTTAAAGGATATTTTGGGTGACCTTGGGCGGCGCCCCTGTCAAATCCTCCTTCTTTCCCCTTTTTAAATTCATAAAATCTTCACTCTGGAATTGTAATGACAGTGTCATCCTGGAGAACAATTGTCATAAATCCACTTGGTTTTTCTAAACTTTTCATCATTTTCGAGCAATAATTTTCGGCTGTCATCATAGTCATTTTTGAGGATATATAAATGTTCTCTCCAACCTTGCGTGGAGAACTATTTCTGATTTTTTCATCATCCTCTCTCTTCGCCCATGGCATAGGGAGGGCGTTTTCATCCAACCCCATTATCAGGCTTTTCTCAGTCACCTGCGCCAGAAGATCGGCCCAATTTTCTACTGTCATGCCTGGTGATCCGTCGCTCCATTGTACTAGTTTTGGTCTGTTCGAAGATTTTGACTTGTAAGGAGACTTTTTCGTTTGCCCGATAACACGAGGGACTAGAGTTTTTAT
>DRJW01000286.1 GCA_011052055.1 Nitrospirota bacterium | reverse complement strand
TAGCGATAGGTAATTCTGCCCCTGGTCAGGTCGTAGGGACTAAGCTCCATCCGCACTTTGTCGCCGGGAAGAATCCGGATGAAAAACTTGCGCATCTTCCCGGAAACATGCGCCATCACCTCGAAATCGTTTTCCAGACCCACTTTAAACATCGCGTTGGGAAGAGACTCTATGACCGTGCCCTCCACTTCCACAGCCTTGTCGCTAGAGGTTTTTGGCGGCTCTAACTCCTTGAACGAAGTGTTCCGCTTTTTACGGGCGGTGTACCTGCCTTTTCCTTTAATGCCTCTTTTGGCCATTACCCGATATTTCCTTTAATTTGACTGCCATTAACCCGAAAGAATTGATCCATGATGGCTAGTAGACTAAACTATAAGAAGAGCCAATACAACTTTTTAATAACCTTGATAATCAAGATAGCGTCATTGGATGGAGATCAGTAAATTCATAACGGATAACGGAACTACAATTTTTCGTGTAAGCGGCAAGCTTATTTATTCTTCTGTTGATAAACTTAAAACTGGTATCGACTCCGCTATCGAAGAGGGCGCCTCGAAAATCATCATCAACCTCAAAGACGCCAACATAATAGACTCCGCTTCAGTAGGCCTCCTGCTCAGCCGGTCACGCGCCGCGAAAAAGAAGGGCGGATATTTTTGTTTCTGCGAACTCCAGCCAGCCATTGCCAAGCTGTTTATGATGATCGGGGCCGATCAGAAGCTCGAAATTTTTATGACCGAAAACGAAGCCCTGGAGTATACGCAAACAGGCTCACCCCCCCGGCAGGGGTGAGCTAAAACCAGCTCAAATAGCTATATCCCCCCGCTCTCCTGTTCTTATGCGGACAGCCTCCTCCACCGGTGTGACGAAAATTTTGCCATCCCCTATGCGCCCGGTATGCGCCGACTCTGTGATGGCTGTAACCACATTTTCCACCATGTCGTCCGCCACAACGATATCAAGTTTGATCTTGGGGAGAAAATCGACGACATATTCAGCGCCCCTGTACAGCTCGGTGTGCCCTTTCTGGCGCCCGAAACCCTTCACCTCGGTTACCGTCAGGCCATGTACGCCAATTTCGTTTAGTTTGTCTTTAACCTCGTCGAGTTTGAAAGGTTTGATAATCGCTTCTATTTTTTTCACGCAGACCTCTTGCTATCGCTGACTTTTTATACAGCGAAAGTAGCATATCGAGCGCATACCCTCAACCTATAGTTTTACGCGCCGCCAGAATTTTTTTCCATTAGCCTCTTTGGGAATCCCAGGGCGCCTAAAACAGGCAATTCATCGCTTTTTATTGCTACCAGGACAGCTTTTTGATAGTTTTAGCATAACAATAAGGTTCTCCAGATTATGTACGACAAGGATCCTTTCGAAAAACTGGCGGCAGGCGACCGCATACGGGCGTTAGAAGCTCTTTATCATCTGATAAACCTGATAAGGAGCAAAACCGATCTTAAAGAGATGGCCTCGCGGGGGCTGACGGAAGTCCTTTCGTTTATGCGCGCCGACGCGGGTGTTTTTTACCGGATCGATTCCGCCGGCCTGCTACTGCCCCTGGCTTACACCAATCTTTCAGAGCGCACCTGCCAGGATCTTAGCCAAAACCCGGTTGCAGTGGGAGAGTGCCTGTGCGGTAAAATCGCGGCGTCCGGCGACGAGATTGTTATCATGGAGAATGCGTCGGCTGATTACCGCGTCTCCAGGAAAAGTGTTCAGTTGGAGGATATGGAGTTTTACGCAGGCCTTCCGGTGATGTCCGGGGACAGGGTGGTCGGCGTGCTTTGCGTCATTACACATGAAAAATATAACCTGGATCCGATTGGATTAACGGTTTTGCGGCAGTTGACCGCGCCTTTGGGGATGGCCATGGAAAACGCGCAGTTTATAGCAAAAATCAGCCTGGAGCGCGAAAACCTCAAGATCGAGAACCGGCGGCTTCGTAAAATTGTCGATTGGGGTTTCCAGGTAGACGAAATAATCGGATCCAGCCAGGCTATACAATCGGTGTTTCGGATGATTCACCAAGTGGCCAAGACACCATCGGCAGTCTTGTTAACGGGCGAATCGGGCAGTGGAAAAGAGCTGGTGGCGCGGTCTATCCACAAACTTTCGGATAGAAAAAAGAAGCCATTTATCGCTATCAATTGCGGAGCCCTGGCAGATTCTGTTATCGAATCAGAGCTTTTCGGCCATGAGAAAGGATCGTTTACCGACGCCAGGAACGCGCACAAAGGATACCTTGAGCAGGCCGACGGCGGCACGCTTTTCCTTGATGAGGTTCATCTTCTTTCCCGGTCGGCCCAGATTAAACTTTTGCGCGCGGTTCAGGAGAAAGAAGTCTTGCGGGTAGGCTCTGAAAAAACGATTTCCACCGATTTTCGGATAATCGCGGCGTCGAACATATCTCTTGACCAGGCGGTCGATGACGGGGTTTTCAGGAGCGACCTTTATTACCGGCTTAACGTAGTGCAGATAGAAATGCCTCCGTTAAGGGCGCGGGTGGAGGATATCCCCTCGCTGGCCTGTCACTTCGCCAAAAAATTCGCCCTTACAGTATCGAAACAGATAGACCGGATAAGCCCTGAAACTATGGATATCCTCCAGCAATATCCGTGGCCGGGCAATGTCAGGGAGTTGCAAAATGCAATGGAGAGGGCGGTTGTTGTCTCCTCAGACAACACAGTAAAGCCAGAAGACCTCCATCCGTCCTTGATATCGAGCGCAAAGCAGAGGTCATCATACAACAGCCTCAGTCTGGAGATGGTAGAACTTATTCATATACAACGTGTTTTGAGTATGGTGAACGGAGAGAAGAGAAAAGCGGCCAAACTTCTTGGCATTCATCCTACAACTTTATGGCGGAAACTTAGCAAATTGCACTTCCGAACGATGCAAAACGCAACAGGATGAATCGTAACCCGCATCTTATCAAGCCTTTTTTTTGGCGCTATACTTGATACATGTATGTCTGATATCAATTTGATATCGACTGTTTTTTCGCAAGGGGTGTGTGTGTGTGTGGAACGTTAAACCAGTTTTGGGGGCGTTTGTCATATGGGAGAGCTAATTAGCCGAATATTTGGCTGGTTCACTTCGTCGGCGCCACAATTGCCACGTGACGGTTTGGGTGAATCGTCCGTTGCGGAAATAGAAATCAACAACAACCATAATATAAAGGAGAAACTGATGGGTGACACATTAAATGGATTGAATCTTGAGGGACTTGGTAACCTGGTGGAGGGGTTGAAGGCTAACCCGCACATGGCCAAAAGCATATGGTACGCTGGCAGTGAATGGAAAGGCGGATTCGCCTGCGACGTTAGCTCAAGGCAGTTCAACTGGAAAATAGACGAGCCAACGGATCTGGGGGGGAGCGACATAGCGGCCAATCCGGTGGAGATGTATCTTGGCTCGCTTTGCGCGTGTCTTACAATAGGGTATGCCCTGAACGCCACTATGATGGGTATTGAAATCTCCAAGCTTAAAGTGGAAGCGGAAGGGGACATCGACATACCCGGATTCGTCGGCCTTGCGGACGCTCCCGGTTTTGAGGATCAGGCAAAAACACCCGGTTATCAAAAAGTTCGTGTACATGTGAAGTTGAAATCGAGCGCCACCCCAGAGCAACTCCAGCAGATACATCAGAACGTATTAGCCACTTCTCCGGTGGGCCTGTCCGTGTCCAATCCAGTTGGCCTGGATGTCCAGATCGAAACAAGGCGGATGGCGTAACCTGTAGAAGAAGCCACGATTAATGATTTTACTCCTGTGGAGCGCCCGCTCCGCAGGGGTAGGGGAGGCGAAGGGGGGGCGGCTTGCCCCCCCTTACCAAACAAACGCTAGCCTGTTACAAATACAATACTTGCGGGAACCTCTAAAAATCCATTTCTGCTACAATCGGCTGTAAAAGGCGCCATGCTTCGTTGACGAGTCAAATTCGTTGACGAGTCAAATTCGTCCTCAGAGTAGTTA
>DRJW01000285.1 GCA_011052055.1 Nitrospirota bacterium | reverse complement strand
GTCCCTGATATAAAATTACATACGCCGTCACAGATCAAAGAGCATCTCGACAAGTTCGTCATAGGGCAGGAGGATTATAAAAAACGGCTCTCAATTGCCGCCGCGTATCATTTCGCCATTGTAAAAGCTATAAGGGAAGGTGTGGCGGATAAGAAAAAAATTAACCGTTTCCGCAAGAAAAACACCCTCATCTCCGGCCCCTCTGGATCGGGAAAAACTTATTGCGCCGAGATTCTGGGTGATTTGCTGGAGGTGCCGACGCTGATAGTAGACGCTACAGACTATACGGAGGCCGGCTATGTCGGCAAAAGCGCAGACGATATGATCCGTGACCTTATCCAGTTGGCGCCTGGCGCCGGGAAACAGGAAAAGTCCGAATTTGTAGAAAAACACGGGGGTCTTATCTTTATAGACGAAATAGATAAAAAGGCAAAAGATGGCAAGCTGATCGGGCACGACATCTCCCGCGAAGGCTTCCAGCGGGCGGTGCTCAAACTGATAGAGCGAAAGCATATTTCTGTCGATGACCCCATGAGTCCCGCCTCCCAGATTCAGGATATCATCGATCAACAGCGCGGCATGGGCGGGCAAAACAAACGCAAGGGGACTATATCCACTGAAAATATTCTTTTTGTCCTGGGCGGATCGTTTCAGAGAACCAGTGAAGGTCTTGAAGAGCTGGTGAAAAAAAGGATCGAGAAGGGGTCAGGACGGTTCAAGGAGGATGGGTCGGTCACCATCACAGGATTCGCCTCCGGCGCAGGCAAACCGGAAGAGCCGGGCAGAAACTACTACCGCGAGGCGGGGGCGGAGGATTACATCCGTTTTGGTCTCATCCCGGAACTGGTTGGAAGGACTCCCGTGCGCACATATGTAAACGCCCTCTCTAAAAACGATCTGATACGGATCATGACCGAAACGGAGGATTCGATACTGGAGCAGTACAAGTTCGAGTTCTCTTTGTTCGATATCGCCCTGACTTTCGACGACAGCTCCCTGGAATGGGTGGCGGAAAAGTCGGAAAACAAAAAAACCGGCGCCAGGGCGCTTATTTCTGTGTTCGAAGACTTCCTTACAGATTTTCAGTTTGAGCTTCCGGGCCGTAACTTTAAATCCCTGAACATCACACGCGAAATATGCGAGGCGCCCCGCGACTTTGTGCTGGAGATGCTGGAGCGCTCTCCGCTTCTCGACTTTATAGAAAAATTTAAAAGCGATCACGGCATTGAGCTTTCCATCGGCGAAAAAGTGGAGGATAAAATAAAGATATATGCGAAGGAGAGCCAGATTCCCCTTTCCACAGCGCTCACCAGGCTCTTGTTCAAGGCATCGGCGCTAAACTATATGGATATCCAGGGCAAGTTCGATGTGACCGCAGAGATGATAGATAACCCGAAATATTTTGACGATCTCTATGTCAAATGGCATCAGGGCCAGACAGAAAACCAGAAGGGGAGCGGATAAGCGCGCCTTCCACCAAAAAGGCGGCTGGCTGTGTGGTGTTAGCTTGGCCTGATCGCCTCTTCGTTGATCGCGGTTTCGATCTCGCCGATAAGCGTCTTCATTTTCCGGTCGTATTCCAGGCCGTCGGACTTCGATTTATTTCTCGCCTGAAAAAGATCGTGTGTGATCTGAAGTAGAGCCAGGATCGCCACGCGGTTCTGGTTGGTTAAGCTTGTTTTTTTACCGATCCCCCGCATAACAGAGTCGATAAAC
Organism: Nitrospirota bacterium; assembly: GCA_011052055.1. Taxonomy (GTDB): domain Bacteria; phylum Nitrospinota_A; class UBA7883; order UBA7883; family UBA7883; genus DRJW01. Next base: position 493 of record DRJW01000285.1, on the reverse strand, counting down.
GCGGCGTACTCTTGCGTAATCTCCGGGTTTTCGGAGCTTGTTATGGAGTATTCCTTGCCATAGACTTGTATTACGACTTTATTCTGTTCCGCCATCTGTTGTCAGCCTCCTTTCTCTTCGGGCGAATCGATCCTTTCGATCATGATCTTCACCTTGCTACGGATCAGCTCACGCTCCATCATCAGCCGGTCTCGCTCTTTAACAAGGTTCGAGTATTTTGCCTGCAAATCACTGGAATCAGATGATTCGGCCTGTATGAGATCGGACTCAAGCGAATAAACCCTCCCCTTAAGGCTCTGATTCTCGCTTTTTAAATCTTTCATCCGCTTAAAAAGAAGACCCAGTTTCTCTTTTGCCAGATCGATGCGCGAAAAATCCATCCGCTCTTTCTTGCGTAAAAAGTTGAAGTACAGCTTTCACAATGAGTGTTATCTATTTGAAACACCGGCGAGACGATGATATCACCGGCGCGAAAACAGGGTCAAGGAGTTTG
>DRJW01000284.1 GCA_011052055.1 Nitrospirota bacterium | reverse complement strand
CGCCGGAACCGCCACAATGACGCCGATAAACCCGAAAAAAGCGCCGCCCACAAGAAGCGAAGCCATCACAGCCACCGGATGAAGACCGACCGCCTTTTCCAAAACCTTCGGTGTTATGTAGAGCCCTTCAATCGCCTGCGCTCCGGCGAACAGAGCGGCGACAAGGGCCATATGCTCGATATCGCCAAAGCCGAGATAAGCCAGGATTAAAGCCGGAGCCAGCCCGACAAAGACCGGCAGGTAAGGAACTATATTGGAAAGCCCGGCCACGATCCCTATGAAAATCCCCATCGGTATTCCGATTAGAAACAGCCCCGATGAAAGGAGCGCCGCCATGAACATCGCGATCAGAAGCTGACCCCGGAAAAACGCGCTCAAAGTCGCGTCTATTTTACTGAAAACATCAAGAAGCCGGTCACGGTTAGAGACGGGAATCCTTCTTATAACCGATTCAATGATCGAGTCGAAATCTTTGAGCATGTAAAACGTGGCTACCGGTATAAGCGCCAGGTTAAAAAGGGCCACGACGACGCCCATCGCGCCCGTGAGGCCCGACCAGAGCCCGCTGGCGGCGGCGTTGACCGCTTTTATGGGCAGGTCACCCAGCGAACGGACGCTTTCGCGAACTCTGGCCTTTACTTCTTGCGTGTCCATGTCCGGAATCAATCCGATTACAGGCGCCAGTTTATTTTCCATTTGATCGATATAACCGGGTAGCTTCTTGCCAAGAGTAGCCACCTGCTCAACGGCGATCGGCGCCAGAAACAGGGCGGCGCCGGCAGACATAAGGGTCAGTAAAACAAGAAGCGAAACTATGGCTGAGGACCGGTTTACTTTCCGCGACTCCATCCTGTCGATAAGCGGATCGAGCATATAAGCGATGATAAACGCCACGCAAAAAGGAAACAGCGCCGCCCTGGCAAGGTAGACAAACCAGAAAAAAAGCGCCGCGCAAAACGCCACAACGGCGGTTTTCACTGATATCCTCGCCCACGGGTTATCCATTGAAACCCTCCTTAAGATCGCTCCATTTCGCCATAACCGCTATCGCCAGATCTCTGGCTATAATGCGGGTGGCCGACTGTATTGTCTCAACGCTTCCAGAGAGAACTTTTTCGTATACGCCCCCGCCCCTTTCTATTTTATTTACAATCGAAACACCATCCGGCATCTTCCTTAGAGTCACGGAGATGGTGACATCCACCCTTTCGCCTTCCTCGGCTGGCGTAACATTCACATCTGTCTCCCCCAGAATTATCAGGTCCGCCTCAAGCGCCCGCCCCACCTGCGCAGTCGCATCGCTGTCGCCGTTGATCGCCTGCAATACGACCTTATCCAGTTTGGCTTTTCTGGCGTCGTTGCGGTCGGCCACCAGAAAACCGCGCTGGCGGAAGTTTCTGACGAGGATTTCCTCTGTAAGCGAAGACAACAGCATAAAGTTGCTCTCGGACATAAAATCGGCGTTTTGCTCTTTTATAATTATGACCAGTTTGGGCAGATCGCGCTTCCTGACCCGCGCTCCCCCGTTTATTAAAACCGTTCGGATTGGATTGAAAAAAAGCGTCACCTGAAGCCGCACTGTAAGCTCTCCTGAAGCATGATCGGTTATCTCATCGAGAAACTTGTAACTTGAGACAAAATCCGCTCCTTTGCTGACAAGGCGCTCTTGTATCATCTCTTCGTTTTGCTCCAGATCATCAGGAGGGATGATGCTCATGGCGGCGCGGTAGACAGCCAGACCGAACGCTTTTGCCACAGCCTTTTCCTTGGCGGCGTAATAATTTTCTTCCGCCACTTTAACAGTGGCGTCGACCGGAACAGTGATAAACTCCTGCTCTCCCGGCCAGGCCTCAACATAGCTTAGAGCCAATGTCAAAATGAGAAAAAATATAATACGCATAAGGGAACCTCTACTAATTGCTTTCGTAGCGAAATCGAGCGAAAAGTCGTCAGGCGAGACTGCGAGACAAAATAGCCGCAAGCGTAGTAATAACTACTCTGAGGACGAATTTG
>DRJW01000283.1 GCA_011052055.1 Nitrospirota bacterium | reverse complement strand
TTATCGGCGTTCTGTTTTGTCTGAGAGGCCATCTCCTCTAAAGCAGAGGATGTCTCTTCAAGAGAGGAGGCCTGCTCGGTAGACCCTTCGGCCAGCGACTGGCTGGATGATGATATATCGCCAGACGCCGAGGCTATCTGGGAGCTTCCTTCGGACAAAGACTCGATCATTCTGTTTATCGGGTTAACGACCGAGCGCTTTATAAAAATAAAGACGAATACAAAAACCAGGACCGCCACGGCGAAAAGAGAAAAATCCAGAATCATGTCGTCACGCGCTTCGCTCATGGTTTGCGCTACTGCTTTTTCGGATAGATCCCCCACTGTGTTTGAAATGGCAAAAGCTGTGTTTATCGCTTTTGTGGCCGCCCCAATCCACCCGGCTCCGTCGATCGGATAAGGCTCGCCCGCCTCGCTTGCGGCGTAAACTTTTTCCCTGAGCGCCTGGTACGAGCCCAAAAACGCGCCTTCATACGCGGAGATGGCGGTGGAAAGCTCTGGCGGGGTAGATGAGAGGCTTTTAAGGGCCAGGATATTGCCGGAGGCGTTTTCGACAATGGCGCGAAATCCAACTAATTTGGTCAAAGTTTTGGGAGGGATGGGGGCTCCGCTTGCGATAACGCCTCCAAGTTGCGCCCTTTCGATCCCTGCGAATTCGGCCAGCGTGGCTACATTCGACAGGACAACCGTGTTAAAGGCGATCACACGCTCCCGGTTGTCTTTTGGAGCGAAAGTGACATTGCGAACGGCGAACTCGGATCGTATATTTTTTGTAGACGTGGGAATCCACTCGCTTTTGGAGATAGACTGGCTCATTACTTTCGGCCTGGCCGATTTCAGGTCATTGTAAGCGTTCTTCCAGCTGGCGACAACAGTCTGAAGGTCAGGATTGGAGTGCATTTCGAGCAATTCGTCAATAAGCTCCAACCCTTCCTGAACTTTAGCGTCTCCTTTTTCCCCAAGCTCCTCGAACTTGCTGAACAATCCGGACGAGGGTTTTTTACTGCCGAGTATGGTCGCTCCCACACCGCGTTCCATCGCCTGGAAAGCCGCGGCTTGATTTATATGACCGGCGATTTGGTCCATGACTTCATACAAATTCGCTGTATTTCTATCTTTGTTGGCGCGTACGATAAGAAAAGCCGCCAGTATCAGGGAAATTAACAACATCAGTGACAGCATACCCATTAGTTTGGCCTGTAGTGATTTCATAGCAAATCCCCTGTCAGTAATTGTTTTCGTTCAAATATGTACAACCCTATTTACCATTAAATCTATGATAGGATGGCCCTGCGGGCCCATCCGGTTTTGCTCGGTTATGAGCATAATTATTACATACTTGAGAAATGCTTATCAAACTAAATAGGACTGAGCATATTGTTATTGTTAATGTTCGGGGGGTGGGGGAGTAGCGATGTTAAAAACCATGCGCGATTTCGCCAAGCTTATCAGGTAAATTGAGCTGTACAACTTTTGTAGTCTTCAATCAGAGTTGAAAAATTTATCAAGGCCGGGTAATGAAAGTTTCTATTAAATACTGCCAGGTTTGAAACTATCTCCCCAGGGCCGCCAGTTTGGCGGAGGAGATTAACGAGCAATTGGGTTGCGAGGTCGATTTGGTTGCAGGCTCCGGTGGTGTGTTTGATATCATGGCCGACGGCAAGCTGATTTTCTCAAAATTTGAATCGGGCGGCAGTTATCCGCAACCGGGAGAAGTTGTAAGGCTTTTATCAAAAAAAGAGATTTCCGGCTGACCCTGCGGTATCATTTCCTCCCGTTTCTCCCGTCCGGTTCACCTTAGGGAACCTCTAAAAATCCATTTCTGCTACAATCGGCTACAAAAGGCGCCATGCTTCGTTGCCGAGTCAAAATCGTCCTCAGAGTAGTTACTACTACGCTTGCGGCTATTTTGTCTCGCCGCCTCGCCTGACGA
>DRJW01000282.1 GCA_011052055.1 Nitrospirota bacterium | reverse complement strand
TAAAAGCTTAAGAAATAATGCCTTCACGTATAGTCTGCAACGTCACTTCGTCCGAGACCCGCGTAGCTCTGGTGGAAAACGGACTTGTCATGGAGCTTTTCATAGAACGAAAAGCAAATCACGGCATAGTCGGCAACATATATAAAGGGCGGATAAGCAAAGTATTGCCCGGCATGCAGGTGGCGTTTGTAGATATCGGACTTGTGAAAGCAGGTTTTCTGTATGTATCCGATGTCAACACTTTAGAGAGCCATAGCGATTTCTCCAGCTATGTTGACTCCAGCGAAGACCTTGAATCGGATGAGATTCCACAGGCCATCGCCATAGAAGAAGCGCCCCGTTTCAACGGAGGCCCCATTGAAGACCTGTTAACCGAGGGGCAAGAGATAATGGTGCAGGTCTCCAAAGACCCGATGGGCTCAAAAGGAGCGCGCATCACAAGCTATGTATCCCTCCCCGGACGGTATCTGGTCTTCATGCCCGATGTCAACCAGGTCGGCGTGTCTCGGCGAATCGAGCGCGAGGATGAAAAAAGAAGGCTCAAAGACCTGCTGGGCGATCTGCGGACTAACGGCGCGGGATACATAATAAGAACTGCGGCGGAAGGTAAAGAATCGTCCGATCTTTCGCAGGATATAGATTTTCTGGACAAGCTCTGGACATCCATAAGAATACGGAACGAATCGGCCTATGCGCCAAGCGTGGTCTATCAAGACCTGAATATTATACAAAGGTCGATAAGGGATCTTTTCACCGGCGATGTATCGGAAATCATTATCGACGATAAAACCGAATATGAGGAAACGATAGCTTTTTGTGAATCGTACCTTCCTGAAATTGTCGAAAAGATAACGCTATACACCGAAAAAGAGCCTGTCTTCGGAAAATTCGGTATTGAAATGGAAGTAGAGCGGGCGTTGGGAAGGAAAGTTTGGCTCAAATCTGGCGGCTACATAATCATAGACCAGACAGAAGCGCTGACCGCCATCGATGTCAACACCGGCAAGTTCGTCGGCAAGCGGGATCAGGAAGAGACCATCCTGAAAACAAACCTCGAAGCGGTTTCTGAAATTGTATACCAGCTACGCCTCAGAAACATAGGCGGGCTTATCATAATCGATTTTATCGATATGGAGCGGCGGGAAAGCAACGACAAAGTTTACTCAGCTTTGGATCAAGCGGTTAAAAACGACCGGTCACGCACTAATATTCTTAAAATTTCCGAGTTGGGTCTTGTTGAAATGACGAGAAAAAGGTCTCGCGACTCGCTTTCAAGGATACAGACCACAACCTGCCCCTACTGTGAAGGTGAGGGCAGGATAAAAGCCCCGATGACGGTTCTGTACGAAGCGTGCCGTGAAATTCGCCGAGTGGCCGGAAAGCTTGACGGCAAGCGTGAGATAATATGCACGGTGGCGCCTGTGGTGGCGGAGCTTATTTTCGACGAGGAGTCTGGATATATAGACTTTCTCGAAGAAGAGCTCGATGTCACAATAGTGGTCAAAACGGATTACAAACAACATCAGGAAAGATTTTTTGTTGAACCGGCGCAATAGCGAATTCAGGCGCCTTGCCAGGCCTGGGAGCGGCGGGGGAGCGGCGCCGATATAGTCAGGTATTAACACATCTACGGGGGAAGTGAGATCGGGTTCATGCGAAAAATTGTAGAGTATATGATCCATCCTTCACTGCCAGAGCGGCTTTCGCCGCTTTCAGCCCTGGCCAATAATCTTTGGTGGGTATGGCATCCGGACGCCGTAAACCTGTGGAGGCGGCTCGACAGGCGGTTATGGTGGGACACCTATCATAATCCTGTAAAAATGCTGGGCCTTATAAGCCAGTCCCGCCTCGACCAGCTCTCTGAAGATGACGGGTTTATAACCCACATGGATCGAGTCATATACGACCTCAACGATTATATGGAATCGTCGTTCTGGTATCAGAAATCTTATCAGGAAAAAACCGGCGATATACGAATCGCCTATTTCTCGGCCGAGTTTGGCATCTCCGAATCGCTCCCCATCTATTCAGGCGGGCTGGGGATTCTGGCGGGAGACCACTTGAAATCCTCCTCAGATCTCGGCCTCCCCCTGGTCGGAGTCGGTCTTTTGTATCAGCAGGGCTATTTCAGGCAGTACCTGAACCCGGACGGATGGCAACAGGAGTTTTACCCGGACAACGATTTTTTCAACATGCCGGTTTTCAGGGAGCGGGACGAGAAAGGCGGCGAGATAAAAATAAAAGTCGAATATCCAGGCAGGGTGGTGACGGCCCGGCTCTGGCGAACCCAGGTGGGGCGCAC
>DRJW01000281.1 GCA_011052055.1 Nitrospirota bacterium | reverse complement strand
TACGATTCTGCTAAAGACGTAACCGTTTCGATGCGTAGTAAAGAAGAGGCCCACGACTACAGATATTTTCCTGAGCCCGACCTTGAGCCGGTGGTTATCGACGAGCAGTGGATTGAAAGGGCGCGGCGCCAGCTTCCTGAATTGCCCGACGCGAGGATGGAAAGATTTGTCAGGCAATACGATCTGCCAGAATATGACGCCGAGGTGCTCACTTCCGGCAGGCCTCTGGCCGATTATTTCGAGTCGGCTGTCAAAGGCGCCAAATCCGCCAAAACAGTCTCCAACTGGGTGATGGGAGAGGTTATGCGGGTGTTGAAAGAAAAAAATACCTCCCCTGCCGATTGCCGGGTGAAGCCGGATATGCTACGCGAGATGATAGGGCTTATAGACTCTGGAGCCATAAGCGGTAAGATCGCCAAAGCCGTTTTCGAGGAGATGATGGAAAGCGGCGCCAGACCTGCGGCCATAGTCGAGAAAAAAGGGCTGACCCAGATTACAGACACCTCCGCTATCGAGGCGGAAGTGGAGAAAACCATCGGCGCCAACCCGAAACAGGTTGAAGATTACAAGAACGGGAAGGTAAAACTTATCGGTTTTTTTGTGGGACAGGTGATGAAGGCCACGAAGGGGAAGGCAAGCCCGGAAGTTGTGAATAAAATTTTAAAAGAAAAGCTTGAGAAGGCTTAAAAATTATCCTGTGCGCTCCGGCCTGTGAGTAAAGAAGATCCTCCCGCCAATATCCCGCCATTTTCTCTTCCAGAAACAGGTGAAAAAGACACAGGCAGGGTAATCTCCCATTTCGGGCAGTATGTAAAAATCGAGACAATGCAGGGGGTGGTGAAATGGAAACCGCCCCACAGGGAAAGCTGGGTTGTGGGCGATATGATCCGGTTTGTCGATGGCCGCCCCAAAACATCTCTTCCTCGGCGAAACGAGCTTTCACGGATGAGCGGGCGTAAAGGAGCAAGCCAGGCGCTCGCCGCCAACATCGACTGGCTTGTGATAGTCACAGCATGTGGTGAATCGCTAAAGCCGGGTCTTATCGACCGCTTTATCGTAGCTTCTGGCCACGCCGGTATAAAGTCGATGATCGTGTTAAATAAAATCGACCTTGAAAACGCGCCCGAATGCAAAACACAGGTGGGCAAATACAGAGCGTTAGGTTTTCCTGTGTATTGCCTGTCGGCGTTGACCGGCGAAGGTATTGACGTTTTCACCGGAGCCCTGAAAAATTCGATTTCATCAATGGTAGGGCACTCCGGAGTTGGTAAAACCTCTATCATCAATCTGCTCGCGCCAGGCTCGGAAAGGATGGTGAGGGAGATTCATAAGGAGACCCAGAGGGGCAGGCACACGACGACGAATGCGTTGATGGTAGGCCTTCCATCGGGAGGAGCCATTATCGACTCTCCCGGCATTCGTATATTTTCCCCGGCCGGTGTGGGCCGGAGCGAGGTGGCGGCGCATTTTCCCGGATTCGGAAAATGGCTCACCGGATGCAAGTTCCGCGACTGTCTTCATGTGACCGAGCCAGACTGCTCTATAAGAGACGCGGTCGACGATGGCTGTATCGACCCGGACAGATATTCGAGCTATTTACGACTGATTGAATCTATTTAGGGAACCTTTTAAAAAAAAGACAAAGCGCGGCGCTAATATCCGCGCCACATATTCATCCGCTATCTTACGTTTCCTGGTTAATATATGGGAGTCTCCAATAATTGCTTTCACGCGAAAATGAGCGCGCTTTAATTTTGCGCTTATCTTATATGGTATAAATATTATTATTACAGGTAGTTGGACTGCAGTTATGGATAAACAGTGACTTCAATTTACGTTTATGGAAAGTTTTTTAGTTTTATTCGTAACTTAAATATAGTAAAAGACTATGTGGGAGTAACGCTTGAGCGAATTTAGCCAGTAAAATTATAGTTTCTGGTGGATTTCCTTGAATCCTATCCCGCGAAGTTTCATCTATCGCTGATAGGCAGTTGTTTTAGGATGTCTGGATCAGTTGGGACAATGGGAGTTTGACGCTATACGGGTTCGACTCAAGTTTTGAAGTTTGTTCCGGGTTATAAGTTGTCATGGCAGTTTTTATGTGCAACGGTATAAGAAGATTTCTATCAGCAACGGTCGAGATGTGGGAAAGCGCGCCGGAATGATCTGCATGAGAAATTTTTTCCCCGACAATTTTTTCCCCGACCCCGACGCAGATGACCATAAAATCTCACACCTTTTTCCCGGTCACAACTTTCCGCAAAAAAGACGGCTATCGACCCTATGAGAAAAATTGGAGGCCATGCGTCGCTAAAACCCAGGTCGGATATCGCAAGGTTCGCCACTAAAATTTTAGCTGTTCTGGCGGTCGGGTTTATCGGTTTTGTAGTTTTTTTTTACGCGGCCCCTTTCCAGTATTCTTTCAGCGTCTGGGCGCCGGATCAGCCTATCGCTTATTCCCACAAACTCCATGCCGGCGATCTGGAGATAAACTGCCAGTATTGCCACGCCTATGCCCGGCGATCAGAAATGGCCGGTGTGCCTTCGGTATCTAAATGTATGAACTGCCATAGCAACCTGACTATCGACTCAGAGCAGATCGCAAAGCTTACCGAACATTATGACCAGGATAAACCGCTGGAATGGATACGGATTTATGACCTGCCGGATCTTGTCTGGTTCAGCCATAAAAGACACATTGCTAAAGAAATCGCCTGCCAGAAGTGCCATGGGCCGGTTCAGACTCTTGTGACGAACGCGCGGCTTGTGAAGCATAATATGAGCTTCTGCCTGAACTGCCACCAGGAAAATGGCGCTCCTACAGACTGTTTGACATGTCACATGTAGAAGGGAAAATATGGACCGACGAAATTTTCTAAAACTGGGAGGGGCGGCCGCCGCCTCCGGTGTGGCTGGAGCGTGCGGTCAGGTGGCGAAAAAAATTATTCCATACGTGGTTCCGCCCGACGATGGAGTTAACCCTGTGGATGGATGGCATTACGCCACCACCTGCAGGATGTGCGGCGCGGGTTGCGGAATAATTGTGCGGACGGTGGAAGGACGCGCCAAAAAAGTTGAGGGCAACCCGAACCATCCGATAAACCGGGGTGGAGTTTGCGCCCGTGGCCAGGCCGCCGTTCAACAGCTTTATCATCCTGAAAGGATCCGAACCCCCTTGAAAAGGCGGGCTAACACTAAAGGAACCAATCAGTTTGAAAAAATATCGTGGGAGGAGGCCATCGCTATCCTCGCTGACAAAATGAAAAAGGCGAAAGGGAAAGGCTCTTTTGTGATGGCTTCTGACACGACGGATGTAACCGCCTCCATTTCGGCGCAAACGCTGAAAAAGCTCGGATCCGAGGATTTTGTGGGCCCTAATTTAAAGGGGTTGCAGTCTCATCCAGACGCTTCGAAGGTTCTACACAGCATGTCATCGGAGCAATATTACGACATGGCGCACGCCTCTTTTGTTTTTCTTTTAGGCGCCGACGTTTTCGAGAATTCTGTTTCACCGGTGCATTACGGCTGGGCGTTCGGCCAGATGCGGCGCGGGAACCCCACCCATCGAGGAGTCCTGACATACGCAGGCCCCAGAGTGTCAATGACGGCGGCCGTGGCCGACCATTTTATAGCCGCTAAACAGGGAACCCTTGGCATACTCGCCCTGGGCGTCGCTCATGTTGTGCTTGACATGGTGGAAAAGGAGAGGCTTTTACGAAGTATACCTCGCCCCACAATGGCCCGATGGTTCAAGGCGCTGGAGGTTTACTCGTTGGAGACGACTTCAAGAAGAACCGGCGTGCCGGAATGGGATATAAAAGAGGTCGCTAAAAAATTCATGACACACCGGTCGGCTGTAGCCATTCCAGGTGACGATGTTTCCTGTTACAGCAACGGCGTGGAGTCTTTAAAGGCGGTCGAGTTTCTTAATATGATAGTGCGTGAGCTAAACCGGGAGAAGGGTCATCTTATGATTCCAGACCTGCCCCATGACGAAACGAACCTTTTTGGCCGGATGAAAGATTTTCTGGGCGTTCCCGAAAAGGCGTCTCAGTTCCGGACGATGCGGAAAATTGTAAAAAAAGCGGCGGACGGAGAGATTGTTTTAGGGATGATAATGAACATCGATCCGGTTTTCTCGGCGCCCCGGTTTCTGGATGTCGCAAAGGCCCTCGATAACGTCGATACGGTCGTCTACTTCGGTTGTTTTCTTAATGACACAACGCAATACGCCGACCTGATTCTTCCCGATCATCATTTTCTTGAGTCGTGGTCGGCCCAACTCCCCAATTACCCCCACGGCTATCCGATCTTTAACGCCCAGCAACCGGTTGTGCGCCCTTTGTACGATACGATGCCCTCAGGGGAAGCGTTGCTTAAGGCGGCGAAAAAGGCAGGTTTCAACCTGAAAATGGATAATCAGGAAGAGATGATCGAAAAATTAGTCACCGAGTTTCGCGCGGAGTGGCCGGAGGTTCCCCAAACTTTAAGCGATAGCCAGGCCTGGGAATTTCTTTTGCCTACCGGCGGATGGTGGTCCACGCTAAGAGCCGTCGAGCCGGTCGAAGCGCCGAGCACCGATCATCTGTGGGATGTCTCTGACCAGCTCAAGGTGGAGGATCCTGTGTTTTCAGGCGAGCTTGAGCATACTTTTCACCTGCATCCATACGAAACTGTCACCATAGGAGATGGCCGTCTGGCCAACCTTTCATGGCTCCAGGAAATGGTCGAGCCGGTAAACTCCTTGAGTTGGGGGTTCTGGGTGGAGATAAATACAGTCAGGGCTGAGCAACTGGGCATAGCTCAGGGTGATATTCTTACCGTCACATCTAAATTCGGCTCCATTGAGGCCCCGGCGGCGCTATACCCCGGCATCGGGCCTGACACACTTGCAATGCCTTTCGGCTATGGCCATGTCTCTTTCGGGAAAATACCCAGCGGACAAGGGGCGAACGTGCTGGCTCTTATAGGCGATCAGGGCGTGGGCAAAACGGGAGAGCCGGCGTGGCGCGGTGTAAAAGTGAAAATAGCAAAGACGGGCAGGCGTAAGAAAATGGTAAGAGAAGGGGATATGAAGGGAGAGTACGAAGGTGAAGTCTTTCAACTATAAGCGCCATAACGATTACAAATGGGTGATGGTCATAGACCTTGACCGTTGCAACGGCTGTGGCGCGTGTGTTATAGCGTGCCAGGCGGAGAATAACATCCTGGTAGTGGGCGAGAAGCTGGCTCTGCAGAAAAGAACCATGTCGTGGTTGAGGATAGAGCGCTATTTCGACGGTGAATGGCCCAACCTGCGCGTAGCTTTTCTGCCGATGCCCTGCCAGCAGTGCGACTCGGCGCCTTGTGAGCCGGTTTGTCCTGTGTTCGCGACTTACCAGAACCCGGAAGGCCTCAACGCCATGATCTATAACCGTTGCATCGGCACGCGGTTTTGCGGCAACAACTGTCCTTATGGAGTGCGCAAGTTCAACTGGTTCGATTACGAGCTAGAGTCCCCTTTGGAGGAGCAGTTAAATCCAGATGTGTCGGTGCGGTCAAAAGGGGTTATGGAAAAGTGCACTTTCTGTATTCAGCGGATCAGAAGAGGGAAAGACACGGCCAAAGACGAAAACCGCAAAGTGCGTGATGGCGACATTATGCCGGCCTGCTCCCAGTCATGCCCGACAAATGCGATCATGTTCGGTAACGTCAACGATCCGCACAGCAAAGTGGCGGAAATGGCGGAAAGCAAACGGCGGCTCTTGCTCTTAGAAGAGCATGGGACGCATCCCTCTGTGATCTATCTCAAGGGTGGAGTATAGGATGGATAGCGAAAAAGACTCCGAAGACATCAAAGACGACAAAGCCTTCGCCAGTCTTGAAAGCATCCAGGCGGAGGCCGCCAAGCGCCATATCGTCGCCGGTCAGGATATCGACCTTACCATGCCGGAGCAATGGCTCAACCAGTATTCACTGGCGCCGATGTTTTTCACAACCAGAGCCTACTTCATATTTACTATCGCCCTTTCGCTGGTCGTGGCCTCCGGTCTTGCCAGCTGGATATACCAGATAATTTACGGAATGGGCGTCACAGACCTTAGACCTCCTGTTTTCTGGGGGATGTATATAGCCACATTCGTGTTCTGGGTGGGGGTGTCCCATTCCGGCACCATAGTGTCGAGCCTGCTCAGGCTCACACAGGCGAACTGGCGGCGCCCCATATTGAGGGGAGCGGAGGCCATGACCGCCTTTTCACTTATTGTGGCAGGCATGTTTCCTCTTATACACATCGGGCGTATATGGCGGGTCTACTATATGTTTCCGCTACCCACCCAGCGTGAGCTGTGGCCCAATTTCAGGAGCCCTCTGGCGTGGGACATGGTCGCCATAAGCGTTTACTTGACAAGCTCCATGATATTTCTGTTTGTGGGGCTTCTCCCGGATATCGCTCTGGCCCGCGATTTGTGTCCCAAAGGGAACTGGCGCAAAAAATATCTGACTGTTCTGTCCTTAGGCTGGCGCGGAACCCACCGCGAATGGAACGTATACGAGAAGGTCTCCACGTATCTTGCCATTTTCATCCTTCTTATAGCGCCGTCGGTGCACACGATCGTCTCGTGGGATTTTGCGATGAGCATCACGCCCGGATGGCATACGACCATATTCGGCCCCTATTTTGTCGTGGGCGCCATATACTCCGGCGTGGCCGGTGTCATTACGCTGATGGTGGTTTTACGCTGGGTGTTCGACCTGGATGAGATCATCAGATACGTTCATTTGAGAAATCTAGCAAAACTTCTTCTGGCTATAGCCCTGTTATGGACATACTTTTATTTCTGTGAATTTATCACCGCCTGGTACGCGAAAAATCCGATTGAGTGGCGTATATGGGAATATCTGTGGGAGCGTTATAGCCATCTTCTCATTATCATGCTGGGGGGAGACGTGCTGGTGATAACCATGCTCTCTTTTTCCAAGGTCAGATCGTCACCGATTCTTCTTTTCTTTGTGACGGTTCTCATAAACATCGACATGTATATCGAGCGGTATATGATAGTCGCTCCAATCTTGTCCCATCGTGACAACGCGTTTACCTGGACCGATTATTTTCCCTCCCCGGTGGAGTTGTCGATAGCCGCCGCGGCCCTGGCCGGGTTTTTTCTGCTATACGCAATCTTCGCAAAACTATTGCCTATTGTGACGGTTGCGGACATTCGGGAAGGCAAAGTGATAAGCGGTGATATACGCATTGGCAATACCTATGTCCGCGTTCGCGCAAGCGTTGAGGAGGAGTAGTGAGACGATACACAGTATTAGGCATGTACGACCATGTAGATTCTGCGGCGGCGGCTATCGGGCCGCTTGGAGAGATAGACGTTAAAGAGCATCATATAAAAGTGCTCACCATGGCGCCTTATCCTCACGGCACATTTTACAAAGACGAAACACCCATTCCGATCTGGCGTTTCTCCCTGACCGGCGGGTTTGCAGGTTTTGTCACGGGCATAGCCCTCGCCGGAGGCACGCAGATGCTTATGAACCTGATCGTTGGCGGCAAATCGCCACTATCTTTGCCGGCTGTGGGGGTGCTCACCTATGAAATCACTCTGCTGGGAACAGTTTTGGGCACGCTTATAGCCTTGTTGTGGATGGCAGGCCTCCCAAACTGGACACAGCGCGCCTACGACGACTCCATAAGCGCCGGCGCTATCGGCCTGCTTGTCAGTTGCCGGGACGATGAGCATGCGAACATGATCGAGAAAACCATGTTGCGGCACAAAGCCGTGAAAATTAAAAAAGGCCAAGACGACTTCTGATGCGGCTCTGGTTACTTATTGCGATACTTTTTGTTTTCGGATGTGAAAACATAGACGGTGATCTGCACGATCAGGTGAGTTTCCGGGTTCAGGAAAGCCCGCGCAGGCTCAATCCTGTCGGCTCGGTTCCTGTTTATAATCGTAAAATCGATTACAGCAACGTCGACGCGGTTACACTGGCGCCGCCGTTTCAGCTCGGCACCGAAGCGGCTGACCGCGGGAAGAAACTTTATTCTATATACTGCCTTGTCTGTCATGGGAAAACAGGCGAAGCTGACACAAAAGTGGCGGGCAAACTTGATGTCACACCTTTCGATCTTACTGAACTGACAGACTCGACGGATGGCGAGATATTCTGGAAAATTCTGGCGAGCGATAGCATTATGACCAAGTACAGAAACGAACTGACTGACAAAGAGGCATGGGAGATCACAGCCTATGTTCGCAAGCTTCAGGAGGCAAAATGATAACAATAAATTTTTTAAACGCCCGTTGGCCCTCTCTAAATATAATGATCCTGGCCGCCATTATTTGTATGGCGCAATCCGCTGACGCCGGAAGAGACCCGGACCCGAATATCGGAAGGCAACTGTACCAGTCGTACTGCCTTGTCTGTCATGGGCCTCATGGCGACACCAAGGGGCCGTTGGCGGTGAAACTCAACCTTAAACCGGAAAACCTCGCTTCTGCTAAATATCAGAAAAAAAGCATAAGCGAGATGGCGCTGATTATCGGCGGGTATGAAAGAATGGCAGGTAAAAAGATGCCGATATGGAGGAGGGCGATACCTGAATCCAATATCGAGCATATCGCCGCTTACATCGCGCAGATCAAAAGCACAGATCTGAGGTTTATTGGCGATCCGCGCCGGGGCAGGCTGATTTTCAGAAATTCATGTGTCGCATGCCACGGCTCCAGAGGGAAAGGAACCGGTATTCTGGCCAAGTTGATAGGAGCGCCCATGAGCGATTTTAGCAATCCTGAGTCTGTTAAGCGATACAGCGATAAAGCGCTTTTAATGATTATCCGCAAAGGAAAAGATAAGTTTATGCCCGGATGGGAGGGGACGCTCAATAACAAGGAAATCATAGACGTCGCCTCATACGTGCGTAGCCTGAGCAAATAGGTTGTCGGCGAACGCGCCTGCCACCAGCCCCACAGCCCACCCGGCCTAGCCGCCCGGTCTACCCGCCCCACCCGCCCGGTCTGCTGGCGCCTTGCGGTTATCCGCCCGGGTTTGGCCCGACAGCATAGGCCGTGGAAATGGCGGTTATACGGGCTAAAACCGCGCAAGACTCTATCAGCGCAAAAAATAAAATGGTAGGCGGTACTGGGATCGAACCAGTAACCACCTTTATAATCTATTGATATACTGTTCATTAGTGGGCCAATTTTTCGTTCATGGTCACTTCATGGTCAGATTTAGATTGTCTCATGCTTAATACTTTGCCTTTTCTACTTACTTCTCTTTACGCCCGCAGAAAAACCCGTCTGGAGGACAGCCCGACATTCAGGGTGAAGTATTAGGCCAATTTTACCCCGTTTTTTTTGACCCATTGATTTTTACCAGAAGTATCTATATGGTGATAAGTACATATAGTAGTACATACTTTTATATGGTATTTTTAGGCGATAACTGGTAAAATAAAAGAGATGGAACAACCGAGCTTTGAATGGGATGAGGGCAAGAATACCGCCAATTTTAAAAAGCACGGCATTTCATTTTTTGAAGCGCAAGAGGCGTTTTTAGATTCTGGACGTGTGATTGCTGAAGATCAGGATCATAGCCAAAAAGAAAAACGCTATTTTTGCTTCGGTAAAGTTAACGACGGCATTCTGACGGTGCGGTTTACGTATAGAAACGATATCATCCGCATTATCGGAGCCGGATACTGGCGAAAAGGACGCAAGATTTATGAGCAAGAAAACAGTTAAATACACAGACGGCGATATCGGCAAATTCAAAATCATCGATGATTTTCTGCCTGCGCCCCATGAGTTAGTCAAAAAATCCGAGACGGTAAAAATCACACTTTCCTTAAGTCGGGAGAGCATTGATTTTTTCAAAGATCAGGCTGATAAACTGAAAGTGCCGTATCAACGCATGATCCGTGCTTTGGTGGATGATTACGCAGAAAAACATAGCTCCCACCATTAGCTCAGTCCAAGAACAATTTTAAGAGCATTGGAAATCTCGTCCCAATAACGGCTTTCCAAAACACCCTGTTTATTTGAAATACGGGACACATCAACGGCGCGTAATTGTTTTAAGTTGATATGCCTTTCTTTATCAATGCCGTTTCTTTTTGTGGGAACCAGATTGACAGCGAAAGGCCAGTGTTTATGGCCTGGTAACAACGGGGCAATAACAATCGTTTTCGATCCCTGGTTAACAATACTGTCCTGCACAATGATACAAGGCCGCTTTTTACGGGTTTCCGCCCCTTTTGTGGGATCGAGGTCAACCCATCGAATTTCCAATTGCTTATACATGAGGTATCACTCTTCCAGGCCATCGCCTAATGTGTTATCCCAAACGGAAAGCTCATGCTGATAGGCGGAATCTTCAGCTTCCTCTCTGTTTGCCTCCAAAATAGCCCGCTCCAAAGATCGGCGTTTTTCTTTTATAAGCAAACTGTTGATATAAGCGCTTTTATTTTTTCCGCTTGCCCTGCTCAAAAATGCGTGCGCTTCATCGTCAAGCGTAATAGTGGCTCTGTTTGTCATGCTCTTACTCCTTATACGCTAAGTGTAGCATACAAATTAGTATGATTCTAGCATTAACCACGGTGTATGGCCATTTAAACGGAAACTTTCAGTAAACCGCAGTCATGGTTGCGGGGTTTAGGCCGGACGGTCAAAGTCACGTCACGATCAAGTGACGGTCTATGGCCAGTCCGTGGCCAAAGTTTATTGGGATTAAACCGGGTGTTTTTAAAGCAGAGGTATTGAATTAAAAGAATAAACGCATAAAGAAAATGGTAGGCGGTACTGGGATCGAACCAGTGGCTTCCACCGTGTGAAGGTGGCACTCTCCCGCTGAGTTAACCGCCCTTAGAGAGAAGAAAATAATACTCCGTTTCACCCCAGGTTGTCATTTACTAATTAGCAGTATGCTGAAAAAGTCCTTCCCTAACCTGTTAGCGCATTATCAAAACGCCGCATAGATCGGCTTTTTCGGGATTGCAAGGCGGCAGATGGATGCGCTCCATTTTCAAGGCGCGATATATGTCTGGGGAAATGGCGCCAGGTCAATGCGCCTCGTCCCAGTTGGCTCCGGTATGGATATCTACGGTGAGCGGGATTTTTAACTCATAAACCCCCTCCATCTCCTCTTTCACCATCGCGCTCAACCGCGCTACTTCGCTCGTCGGCGCCTCGAACACCAATTCGTCATGTACCTGCAGGATCATCATCGACTCGTAGCGCTCTTGGATAAGACGCCGGTGGATAGAGTTCATCGCCATCTTGATAAGGTCGGCGGCGCTTCCCTGGATCGGCGAATTGACCGCGTTGCGCTCGGCGAACTGGCGCGCCTGCCTGTTCGATGCGTTTATATCCGGCAGGTATCGCCTCCTGCCCATGATAGTTGTCACATATCCTTTTTTCTTCGCTATGGCCACAAGCTTGTCCATATATATCCTTATGCCCGGATACCGCTCAAAATAGTTGTTGATATAGCGTTGGGCCTCGGCTCTGGGGATACGCAACTCGTTGGAGAGGCCGAACGCGGTCTGGCCGTATATGATCCCGAAGTTTACGGTCTTGGCCACTGATCGCATATCCTTTGTGACAAACTCCGGCGCCACGTCGAACACTTCGGCGGCGGTGCGCGAGTGGATGTCCTCGTCTCTGCTGAAAGCTTCTAGCAAGATTTTCTCATCGGAGAAATGGGCAAGCAGTCTAAGCTCAATCTGGGAATAGTCAGAAGAGAGGAGCGTAAAGCCTTTGGGCGCGATAAACGCTTTTCTGATCTTGCGTCCAAGCTTTGTTCTGACCGGGATGTTTTGCAGGTTCGGGTCGGACGAGCTGAGCCTGCCTGTGGCTGCAACTGTCTGGTTGAAAGATGTGTGTATCCTTCCGGTTTTCGGGTTAATCATTTTCGGGAGCGCGTCGGCGTATGTGCTTTTAAGCTTGGCAAGCTTGCGATACTCCAGGACGAGGCGGGGCAGAGGATGCTCTTCCGCCAGGTTTTCTAAAACGGACTGGTTTGTGGAGAATCCGGTCTTTGTCTTCTTTGCTCCGGGGAGGCCCAGTTTCCCGAAAAGAATCTCTCCCAACTGTTTTGGCGAGTTGACGTTAAACTCCTCCCCGGCTTCTTCTATTATGCGCGTTTGATATTCCTTGATCTCCAAGCCCAGCGCATCTCCAAGTTTTTCAAGCATTGCCGTATCGATTAAAACGCCGTTGCGCTCGATTCTCGCCAGAGTGTTTATCAAAGGGATTTCGATTTCGTTGTTAAGTTTTTCAAAACCTTCTTTTTTGATCGATTCGCGCAAGATGGCGGTAAGCCTGAATGTCATATCAGCGTCTTCTGCTGAATACTCCACAGCCTCATCGACAGGGGCGAGGTTGAATGTGACCTGTTTTGCGCCGGAGCCGCAAATGTCGGAATATTCGATCATCTTCTCGCCCAGCCGCTCCCTTGCCAGCGCGGAAAGCCCGTGACGGCCAGACGGATTGAGAAGATAAGAGGCTATCATCGTGTCGAACCCGACAGGTTTTACAGATATTCCTTCAGAGGCCAGAACAATCATGTCGTACTTGATGTTCTGACCGTATTTCAAGATAGACTCGTCCTCAAGAAGGCTTTTAATTTCAGGCAGGACTTCCTTAGGCGCCAATTGTAAAGGCGCGCCTTCATAATCGTGCCTCAGCGGCAGGTAGTAAGCTTCGCCCTGGTTTGCCGAAAAACTTATCCCCACAAGCGCGGCCTCCATCGGGTTTATCGATGTTGTCTCGGTATCTACGGCGAACCCCTTCGATTCCCGCAGTTTTTTAATCATGGAATCGAACGCTTCTTTATCGAGAACGCCGGTATATTTACGGGGTATTCTAGGCGCCGCCGGAGTTATCTCGTCGAGCATTCTGGCAAACTCAAGCTCGCTATACAAAGCTTTTAGTTTTTCATTGTCCGGCCCGGCGACTTTCCATTTTTCCGGATCGAATTTCACGGGAGAGTCGAGCTTTATGGTGGCGAGTTGTTTGGAAAGCCTTGCCTGCTCCGCATACTCAATCAGGTTTTCCTTCAACCTTTTTTTGCTCATTCCCTCTGCGGCC
>DRJW01000280.1 GCA_011052055.1 Nitrospirota bacterium | reverse complement strand
TATAAGAGCGAAGAAAAAACTGGTGGTGATAATTTCCTTTCCCCTCAGCTCCATCGCCAAATCTTTCCGCACTATCGCTATCACAGAATCGAAGAAACTCATGGCTAGTAATGCGCCTCCCCCACAGCCTTGAAATAGACCTCCTCGAAGCTTTGGTGGTCGAGCTTGCCGGAAGGCTGGTCGAACTTGATTTTTCCCGCCACCTGCAAAGCTACCCTGGCGCCCATTTCGAGCCCTAGTTTCAGGTTATGGGTAATCATCACTATAGTTGTGTTTTCATTATGAAGGCCGACCAGCGATTGTTTCAGGGTCTCGGCGGCGTGCTGGTCAAGGCCGGTAAACGGCTCGTCGAGGAAAAGTATCCGGGGATCGTGTATTAGCGCCCTGGCGATGGAAAGGCGCTGGAGCATGCCCCGGCTAAAGGTTCGTGTTATGTCGTTGGCCCTCCGGGTCAGCCCCACTTGCTCAAGCAGAAAACCGGCGCGCTCTTTTATGTTTTTAACGTCGTACAGTTTGGCGAAAAAAAGAAGGTTTTCCATGGCGGTGAGCTGTCCGTATGTGAAAGTCTGATGCGAGATGAGCCCTATGAGCTTTCTTAACTCGTCATGATGCTCTTTTATGTCAAGGCCGCCTATGCTGATTTCCCCGGAGGTTACGCTGACAAGCCCGGACATTAGCCCTATCAGGGTAGTTTTGCCCGCGCCGTTTGGCCCGAAAATAGTTAAAAACTCTCCAGGCTCTATGGACAGACTCACATTATCGACAGCGGTTATCCTGCCGAAGCGCTTGGATACATTGTTTATCTTGATCGCTGATTTTATGTTATTGCCTGTCATGGAGCTTATTTTCGTTTAGCAGGGCAGTCGCAGTCAATCCCGATTGCGCCACGCCACAGGCTGAGCCAGGAGAAATAATGGCGATATCGTGGATTTACGCTGGAGAGCCGGATCATAAGCGATCCGGGAAGATGATTTTTTTGAGTGACCATATGTAGTAATATATATTAACATTCCTGTTAGCCGATATAGATTATTAACGAACGAAAGATGAAAGCCAAGCGATGAGCAACACTATATTAACAGAGACCGGTACAAATGAAGTAGAGTTCGTCGAATTTATTCTTTGCGGTCAGAGTTTCGGGGTTAACGTAGCGAAGGTAAGAGAGATCATTTCATATAACCCCGACAATATAACCTCGGTTCCCGAAACTTACCATTCGGTAATGGGGATGTTTATCCTTCGCGACTCCACCTTGCCTTTAATCGATCTCAAAACCCACCTGGAGCTTGATGACAGCAAAGAGGCCGGGGAAAGCGACAGTAGCTATAAACAAAAAGTAGTGCTTGTCTGCGAATTCAATGGCATGGTAAACGGCTTTCTTGTAGACGGGGTAAACCAGATACGCCGATGCTCATGGGGTGATTTTGCTCCTCTTTCCCCTTTCATAAGCCAGTTCAAGCCCAGCATTACTTCGTCGGTTACTATCGACAACAACAATATATTGCTGGTTGATCTTGAGCATGTCCTTACCGATATCTATCCTGCGACCAGGCTGGTCTACTCCGAAGAGGATGACCGCAAACAGGTGGGCGATGTCGAGCAGAGACGCCAGGAGCGTGAGAAAGTTCACGTGATTCTCGCGGACGATTCCTCTATCGTGCGCGCCAGCGTGAAAAAGATTACTGACGAAGTCGGGTATACCAACATTTCCATGCATGACAACGGCCTGGACGCCTATAAACAGGTTCAGGAGTTTGCGGAGAAAGCCGCAAGCGAAGAGAGCGATATCCTTGATTATGTGAATATAGTTATCAGCGATATCGAAATGCCCCAGATGGACGGCCTTACTGTAACAAAAAAAATAAAAGAAGAGCTTGGCCTGAAAAACCTGCCCGTAATTATTTTTTCATCCTTGATAAATGAGCAGATGGTCGAAAAATGCAAAGGCGTTGGGGCCGACGGCTGGGTAAACAAGCTTGAAGTGGCCGACCTTGTGCGTATACTGGACAAATATTGCCTGGGACGAAATCAGCAGGATACGTAATTCTTTTCTCCTGTAATACCCTCTATAAAGTCCCTTCCCGCCACCCGGCCCTGAGGGGCCGCT
>DRJW01000279.1 GCA_011052055.1 Nitrospirota bacterium | reverse complement strand
GGAATAATCATTACCCAGATCAGCGCCGCCACCGGCATATTTACCTGGGCATACTCCATAGAGCCGATCGAGTGGAACAAAGCTGGCGCAAAATGGCCCGCGCCGATTCCAACAACGATACAGATGCCAACCCAGAAGGTAAGGTAGCGCTCGAAAAAGCCTATGGAGTTACTGGTTGTCGCTCTTGCTTGTGTTTCTCCTTCTATGCTCATTTATTTCTCCGTATCATAAGTTTCATTGTAAATCCGCTCAAGAAGGCCGGCTACACGCCTGCGAATTTCAGAGCGAGTGGCTCTAAAGGTATTCATGATTTCCTCTTTATTTCCCTCCGCCTTTGCCGGGTCGGCCAGCGGCCAGTGCTCTTTTTGTACGCGGCCTGGAAACAGGGGGCATTTTTCATTGGCATGGCCGCACACGGTGACAACATGGTCGAACTTGACATCCGCCAGCTCATCAAGCGTTTTGGAATGGTGGCCCGAAATATCGACGCCTGCCTCCGACATCACTTCGACGGCGTTGGGGTTTAAACCGTGCTTTTCTATTCCAGCCGAATATGGCTCGACAAGATCGCCTTTAAGGCGCCGCGCCCAGCCCTCGGCCATCTGGCTCCGGCATGAGTTTCCAGTGCACAGGAAAAGAATTTTCAGTTTTTTCTCTGGCGCTGGCATAGCATCTCAGGGTCGGTTTTTAATATGGTTTTAAGTTTGCGGATATCTTTTCTCGACTTTTTGCTAATTTTCAATGAATGCGATATCCAATCAAGAGCTTCACGCGCCATCGGATCCGCATTGTCGTCCACCAGCCGGTAATGCATCCAGCGTCCATCTTTTCTGCTTTGCAACAGCCCGGCATTTTGCAGTATGGATAAGTGCCGTGAAACAGTGGCGCCTGATATCTCAAGCAGTGCAATAATCTGGCAGGCGCATAATTCGGATGACTCTCCAAGAGCCATTATAATCCGAAGCCTGTTATTGTCCGCCAGCGCCTTGGTAATGCGGAGAACGCTTTGCATAGAGCCGCTTTTCTTCCATTATGTTATTTAGCTAATTATAAAAATAAAAGGGAGGGATGTCAAGGTTGCGGGAAGATTGGGGGCTTCTATTCGATCCTTTCTTTGATAAGAGAGCTTACGACCGTAGGATCGGCGAGCGTTGACGTATCCCCCAGGTCATCTGTGGCGCCCTCGGCTATTTTCCGCAGGATACGGCGCATTATCTTGCCGCTTCTGGTTTTTGGAAGAGCCGGGGAAAACTGGATTTTGTCCGGCCTTGCGATCGGCCCGATTTCTTTTGTGATATGTTTTATCAACTCTTTTTTCAGATCGCTCTCATCTTTGCCGTCGTGTCCGGACACCAGCGTCACATACGCATAGATGCCCTGTCCCTTGATCTTGTGCGGATACCCGACAACTGCGGCCTCGGCCACGTAGTCGTGGGAGACCAGGGCGCTTTCAA
The DNA here is from genome assembly GCA_011052055.1 of Nitrospirota bacterium. Classification (GTDB taxonomy): domain Bacteria; phylum Nitrospinota_A; class UBA7883; order UBA7883; family UBA7883; genus DRJW01. The sequence continues at coordinate 13,158 of DRJW01000279.1, read as the reverse complement.
CTTCGGCGGTGCCGATCCTGTGGCCTGAGATATTAAGCACGTCATCGACCCGGCCCATGATCCAGAAGTAGCCATCCTTGTCTTGCCTGGCTCCGTCCGAGGTGAAAAAACAGCCTTTGTATTGACTGAAATAAGTCTCCACAAATTTTTCATGGCTTCCGTAGACGGTTCGCATCATTCCCGGCCACGGCTGTTTAATGCAAAGATATCCACCCTCACCGGTCTTGGTTTCAGAGCCGTCTTTGTTAAGTATGACAGGGTCTACGCCAGGAAACGGAAAAGTGGTCGAGCCAGGTTTGGTTGTTATGGCTCCCGGTAGCGCTGTAAAAATTATCCCGCCATTTTCCGTCTGCCAGAATGTATCGACGATAGGGCATTTTTCCTTACCTATATTTTTGTGATACCAGATCCACGCCTCTGGATTGATCGGCTCACCGACGGTTCCCAAAAGCCGCAGGCTGGAAATATCGTAACGTCCAAGCCATTGATCTCCTCTGGCCATCAACGCGCGGATCGCCGTAGGCGCCGTGTAGAAAATGTTCACCTTGAATTTTTCAACTATTTTCCAGAACCTGCTGGCGTCCGGGTAGGTGGGCACACCTTCGAACATAAGGCTGGTGGCGCCGTTACAAAGCGGCCCGTACACTATGTATGTATGTCCTGTGATCCAGCCTATGTCAGCCGTGCACCAGTATGTGTCTTCGTCGTGGTAATCGAAAATCCACTTGAAGGTCTGCTTGGCGTAGACAAGGTACCCTCCGGTTGTATGCAGGACGCCTTTTGGTTTGCCGGTGCTTCCTGATGTGTACAAGATAAAGAGAGGATCCTCGGCGTCCATCTCCTCGCAGGGGCAGTAGCTTTTTATATCTTCGTCTGCCATCTCCTCGTGCCACCATAGATCGCGCCCTTTTACCATGGTTATATCCCCGGCGCCGACACGTTTGAAGACAAAGCATGTTTTTATTGTTGGAATTTGCTCCAAAGCTGAATCGACAATATTTTTTAAAGGGATGATTTTCCCTCCACGATACCCGCCGTCGGCGGTGACAATGGCCTTGGCCCCACAGTCGTTGGCCCTTTCGAAAATCGCCTGCGCGCTAAAGCCGCCATATACTTTGCTGTGGACAACGCCTATCCTCGTGCAGGCGAGCATGGCTATGGCAAGTTCCGGAATCATCGGCATATACAGCATTATCCTGTCACCCCGGTTTATCCCATGCTTTTTTAAAACGTTGGCGAAACGGCATACCTCGCGATGCATCTGCTGGTAAGTGAGGATTCGCACATCCTCCTCCGGCTCACCCTGCCAGATGATAGCCGCCTTGTTTTTTATCTGAGTGTTGAGATGACGATCCAGGCAGTTGTAGGAGACATTGATTTTCCCCCCGGTAAACCATTTAAAGTCTACTTTGTCAAAGCCGCCTTCTTTGACTTTATCCCATTTTTTGAACCAGTCCAGCTCTTCGGCTTTTTCTCCCCAGAATCCTTCGGGATCCTCCACAGATCTTTTATGGATTCGCTTGTACTCGGCGAAACTTTTTACATGCGCGTTTTTTCTGAATTCATCGGAAGGCTCGAAAGTACGATCTTCAGTCATTACAGATTCAATTGTTTCAGACGACATACCGGTTCCCCTTCGTAAGCTTGCGACCTGGAATGGTTAAATGATGACTATCATATGGGATTGGCGCCTATGTCGCGCCATTTATTTGACATCGCCCTTCATGAAAATTTAAAAATATTTTAATGGCTATTAAATCAAATAATTGAAAAGCTGAGGTAATAAAGCGATATCATCAAAAACTTTTTACACGCCAAGTATGGATAGAGAAGCCTGGCTGTCTCCTGATTTTACAAATTGCCATTTGGGTTATCAGCAGAACTTGTAGTTGTTCCTTCCGCTCTGCTTGACGGCGTACATGGCGTCGTCCGCTTTTTTTACCAGCGTATCCGGCCCGTCGCCGTCTTTCGGATACATGCTCAATCCAATGCTGGCGGTTATTGAAATCTTATGCGAACCGATCAGTATGGGCGCTTTGGCCTCGGCGAGAATCTTTTTTGCGATTTTTTTCACTCCCGCTTTGTCGGATATGTTCGGCAAAAGCAAGATAAACTCATCGCCGCCCAGTCTCGATACCGTGTCGCTTTCGCGTATGCACTTTTTGAGGCGCCCGGCCATTTTTTTAAGGAGTTTATCACCGACATCATGGCCCATTGAGTCGTTTATTTTCTTGAAATTGTCCAGATCTACGAACATTATCGAAAGTTTCTCCTTTTCTCTTTTGGCGCGCGCAAGTTCGACCTCAATCCTGTCGAAAAAGAGCTTGCGGTTGGGAAGGTCTGTCAGCGGATCGTGGAACGCAAGGTATTTGATCTGCTCCTCCTGCCGTTTTCGGTCTGTAACATCCCTGAAAATAGAAGCGTATTGAGTAGTATTCCCCTGCTCATCCTTTATCGCGGTTATAGTCGCCTCATGAGGATAAACTTCTCCATTTTTGCGCTTGTTCCAGAACACACCTTCCCACTCGCCTTTTGCGAGAAGCTCGCTCCAGACATCCTCGTAAAACTTTTTGTCATGCCGGCCGGATGACAAGACGCTCGGTTTTGCGCCAATTACTTCTTTGGCGCGAAATCCTGTAATTCTGACAAAAGCGGGATTGACCGATAGTATCACGCAATTGGCGTCGGTGATTATAACCCCCTCTGTAGTGTTCTCCAATACCGCCGCGTCGAGCCGCAATTTTTCCGCAACCCGTTTTCGTTCGGTAATATCCTCTACAATCCATATGCTACCTTTATCCCGCTCGTCCGGATCGATGGCTTTCCCGATAAGCCTGCACCAGAAACTCGATCCGTCTTTTCGTTTCATAAGCCGCTCGTCGAGATGGATTTTACCGCTTGTTATGACAGGAAGGGCCTCATCTTTGAGTTGTGTGAAAGAACCTGATGAAGTGTGGAATATCTCCACAGGCTCGCCATCCACCTCGTTTCTTGAGTAGCCGAACATGTCCAGCATTTTTTGATTTACCCAGTTTATTTTTTCAGACCGGACAAAAGTAATACCCACTTCAAGGCTGTCGAGAATCGTGTTCATCTCCAGCAAGGTTTCATGGAGCATGTTCTCCATTTTTTTCCGTTCGGTGACATCCCGGAAGCTCCATACCCGGCCGACGCTTTGTCCGTCGATTTTCTGCGATGTTGAATATCGCTCGAAAATCCGGTCATCCTTGAATTCGAGAAGATCGAAGCTTTCTTCTTCCGGCTTTGAATACAACTCCTTTATTCTGGCGGTAAAATCATCCGGTTTTTTTAGCTGATCCAGAACAAACTCCACCAGCTTGATGTCATTTCCCGATTGCGCCAGCGCATGAGGAATACGCCACATCAAAAGAAATTTTCTGTTAAAACTGACCACCTTTCCCTCATGATCCACCACAAGCATTCCGTCGGCTGTGGATTCTAAAGTAGCGTGGTGGACAGAAAGAGATTTTTCCAGATTTGCCTGTATCTTCAGCCGTTCGGTCGCGTCACGGACAAAACCGACAGCGTAAAATTTACCCCGAATTTTAACGGTGGCCACTGAAAGCTCCATAGGGAACTCTTCACCGTTTTTTCTGACTCCTCTCCTGACAACGGTCTGTCCCGGATAAAACTGCTCACCGGAGTTTTTGAAATTTTCATACCATTGAATATATCTTTCTCTTATTGAGTCAGGAATCACAAGATCATGAAGTGTCTGGCCCACGGCTTCTTCGGATGTGTGGCCATAAACACGCTCGGCCGCCTGGTTCCAGTAAGTAATTTTATCTTCATCATCAATGACTACGATCGCGTCGTTGGCCGACGCCGTTATCACACGAAACCATTCCTCGCTTTCCTCAAGCCTTTCTCTATCTTTTCTGCTCTCCGTGATATCGCGCCCGATAATAACAATCGCTTTGCGGCTTCCATCTTTGTTGAAAAGAGGAACCTTTATAACGTCTAGAACGGTGGAAGGCCCGCCTGGCGACGGAACCACTTCCTCGCATCTGGTTTGCCTCCCTTCTTGCCAGGTCTCCTCATCAGTTCCTTCACACATACCAAGCGAGTCGCTATAAATACTATCGGCTAAATGCGCCAGTTCAGAGTCCTTTTTCCCAACGTAATCAACCCCTGACAATTTAAACAGGTCGAGACCGGCGTCATTTACTATTTGCCATCGTCCTTTACCATCTTTAAAAAAAATGGAGTCAGGCGAAGAGTTGATAAGTGTCATCAGCTTTTCTTTATGCTCATTCGCCGTTTCCTCCGCCCTCTTCCGGTCGGTGATATCGTGAATAATCGAATGAATGAGATTGTCGCCGCCGGTGTTTATAGGGCTCGAATAAACCTCCACTTCCCTGATTTCCCCCGATTTTGTCACGTTCTGAAAGCAAAAGTATGTGCATGTTTCAGCTTCGGCCATAGCCATTTCCCTGCGGCACTCCTCTTCTTGAAGTACGCTTATATCCCAGGCTTTCATCGAAGTGAGCTCTTGTCGTGTGTACCCGTAGAATTTGCACGCTGAGGGATTTGCGTCTACGATATCGCCCGTCCTGGGGTCGATAAGAGTTTTAACAGCGCTGTTATTGGTGAACATCTGGCGATAAAGGTCATGGCTTTTACGTAACTTTTCTTCGATGAGTTTGCGTTGCCTGATCTCGGCGCTAAGAGCCGACTTGCTCTTTCGCATGCTGAAAATAGTTTCAGTAAGCAGGTCGGCTTTTACATTGGATAAATACGCCAGGCAACGCAGGCGAAAAGCTTTTTCCGTGAGGTTTTTGTTTATCTCTTGCGTGTCCAAACCGCGCTTTGCGGCGGTTGTGAGTATATTGTCCGCCATGTTATACGCTATAAAATATCTACCCCGCACGGCAAGGTCTTGAGGTGTTCAATCGCCCTTTGAACGTTCGCTCCTTCGAGAATGGAGCCATGTTGCGGCAGAATCCTGTCGATTTCAAGGCCAGATAAATTTTCCATACAGCGCGCAAGTATCGACCCGCTTGGCATGTACAACCTGTGAAATTCGTCCATTGGTTTTAAAAAATCACCCTGGGCGAACAGGCTCCAGTTTTTTGATACCGCCCCAAAAATATCCGAGCTGAAAAGAGAGCGTGTTTTTTTATCATAGGTGGCGATCGCTCCGGGAGAGTGCAGGTATGGCGTGAATATAAACTCCAGAGCCCTGCCGCTTTTTAGCGTAGCCTTATAGCTGTTTTTATCCACGGCATAAGGGGTGGAGCGGATTCCATAATGGCGCAAAAGCCGGATAGTATTACTGTGCGCGAAGATTTTCAGGTCTTTTCTCCCTATCACGTCCTCCATTACAGCAAGATTGCCGCAAACGTCCGGGTCTTGATGGCTTATGATAATTGTAGAGATATCTTCAGGGGAGACGATATCTATTACTTTTCGCATAACTGTCGGGAAATGAGGTATGGAGCCAGGGTCGATCAGCGCTACATCCTCGCCATCGATCAACAGGTAGGGGTTGCAATGGAGGCGCGCCTCTTCATCGTAGAAACCTACCCAGTGAATATCGCTTGTGACAGCGACAGAATCGCTCAAATCTATATCTGGCATGATCCCCTTAAGCGCGCATTGCTATTATGTATTTTAATACGAAGCCGTGTATTTTAATGTAAAACTGATCGGACTGAATGAAAAACTTTGATTAAAAAAAATCAATCGCATAAAAGTGAAATATTTGAGCAGTGCATTGTTCCATTCTGATACCAATGCATGTGGAAAAACCTCATAGAGCCAGATAGCGGTCACATCAGCTGGATGGATACAAACGGAGCCATCGTGAGCGTATTATAACGGCGTCTTAAAATTATCCGTATTATATCGTTTTCGTTCGATGATTTTGAATTGGAACATCAACCTGAGAGGATGCGGCAAGATAGCTTGGATATTATGCGCAGGGGTAAAGAGGCGGATCTGTGTGTCCGCCCTCATGGGCAAACAGATAGGTTTGCCCATGCACACTTGGTGTGGCGCCATACACTGTCACCTCGGACACCGATCCGGGGTCTTGCTCCTGAAGAATGAGATACCGGATCAAGTCCGGTATGACAAGAAATATGAACACCCCCTCGGTCTAACGACCACTCCCCCTCGAAAAGGTGGAGAGAAGATTTCCCCTACTTATAACGCAAGGCGCCGACAATTACAATTAGTCGGCGTCAACCATTGATGCGACGGCTTGTGGATGACAAAAGATCATCACAACGCCTGAAACCCCCGAAGCCATCACTCCCAGGCGCCGACAATTACAATTAGTCGGCGTCAAATATTGAATGTGGTTTTTCGTTTTTATCTTTTTTAGCGTCTTCGAGGGAGGATTTAAAAAGCTCTTCTGATAGCTTCTTTTTCTTTTCGAGGTTCTCGGCCATATCGTCGAAAATGGCTGTGCGTTTTTCTTTGTCCTGCCTGGTTTTTGTAAAAGCGTCGGTGAGCCTGTCGCCGGAGCTTTGTTCAACCAGAGGCTTGCGCGTCTCGATAATCGCGCCTGTAATCCTGTCTACAAAAAGAACGGAGTCACAGCAGGGGCATTTGATCTTAAGCTCTTTTTCCATGAGCTTACAGCCGGTTAACTGGTTTTTTCCTTCTCTTCCGCCTGATCCTTCGAATCATCAGCGGAGGCGGAAAGCCCTTTTTCAGTCTCAGTTACTGATTTCTTGAAATTTTTGATTCCTTTGCCAAGCCCCGCCCCGATCTCCGGCAAACGGCTGGCGCCAAACACAATAAGCAAGATAACCAGAATGACTATCAATTCCGGCATTCCAATTCCGAACATGGCGCACTCCTGTAATACTACCTTGATTCTATCCGCAAACCTGGCTTTTACCTAGCAAAAAGAGAAGATTTACGATTTGACCTGGCCAAAAAGAGAGGTCACGGGCCTGGCTCCCTCTTTTCACGCTCTATCAGCTCATGTAGCCTCTGATCCGATTTGCGTAATTTTTCCGAGATGATCGACGCCAGGTTCTTGTGAAGCTTAACGCATAGCGCAGGATGCGTAATTCTGAGAACAATCTCGTTTATGGCGACCACTATGGTTTTATTCAAGGCGACCGCCGACGCCGATCTTGGCGAATTGTCTATTATCGCCATCTCCCCGAAACAGTCGCCATCTTTTAAAACAGAGATTTCGATTTCGGCGCCTTGCTGGGCTTTATGAAAAATTCTGACTGCGCCTTCGATTATTATGAACATTTTATTTGCGGCGGAGCCTTCTTCAAATATAAGACGGCCCGCATCAAAAACATCCCGCGACGACAGCTTAAAAATCTCCACAATCTCGCTATCCTCAAAATCGGAGAAAAACATATAATTTTTTTTCAGCGCCTCGATAACTTTCTGTTTTTCATCGGTGATAAGAACACGTTCAGACACCGCGTCCGCAGTTTCCATCTGATCGATAAAAAGCTCCAGCGCGTCGGCGAACTGGTTCGAGTAAGCGTAACGCTCTGTTTTATCCTTGCTCAACGCTTTCAAAATTATTTCTTCAAGCTCTACGGGGACAGACTGGTCGTAAGACGAAAGAGTAGGAGGAGCTTTATCCACTATCGAGTGAAACAGCTCTTTGAGCCCGGTCGCCAAAAATGGTCTTTTATACGTGATAAACTCATAGGCCAAAACTCCGAGACTGAAAATGTCCGTCTGATGGTCCACATCCTCGCCTTTGATCTGCTCAGGAGACATATAGTTGGGTGTGCCGAAAATTTTGCCGACTTGCGATTTGTTTAAAAGGGGGCCCCCTTTAAGTTTGGCCACGCCGAAATCCATGATCTTGGGTTCGCTGTTTTCCAATATCATCACATTGGCCGGCTTGATATCCCGGTGGATCACGTTTCTTTTATGGGCGTAATGGAGTGTGCGGGCTATTGTAGCGATGATTTTCAGCTTTTCTATAATAAGCATTTGCATGCTCTTCTCGATAGCGCTTTCAACCGTAAGACCCTCCACAAACTCCATAACGAAAAAATGAATCCCCTGGTCGTAGCCTATGTCGTATATGGCGGTGATATTGGGATGCGTAAGGGCGCCTGCGATTTTGGCCTCTTGCGAAAAAGTTTCTATGACATCCTCTTGCGTCAAAGCGATATTGGGGTCTTGAATATGGATTGTTTTGACCGCCACTACACGAGCCAGGGCGGAATCGAGAGCTTTGTACACCACTCCCATAGCCCCCCGGCCCAGCTCGCCCAATATCTTGTAGCGGCCAAGATAAAAAGGTCTGAATTCGTTCATATAATAAGTTTTAATAATTCAACAACTTTACAACTTTACGACTTTTTAATAAGTTTGACAAAGTGGTCTTTTCTCCAATAAAATTAAGCCTCAAGTCCGAATCGACACCACTTATGGGTCGGCGTCTTACTTGGAGGGAGAGGGCTTATTTTATCTTCGGACAAGAACACTGGTACCGCCTTTTTTCAAAGTAAATTCAATGTCATATGAAAAATAACACAGAACCTGACGGGAAGTCATCCGAACCTGGAGAGGATTATCTCAAGACGGCCAAAGATCTCAAAAAAATGAACGAGCTGGCTCTGGCCATTGAGGTATGCGACAAGGGGCTTGAGAAAAATCCGAATGACAGCAATATTTACATACTTAAAAGCCAGATTCAGATAGACAAGTTCAAAAAGGATAAAAATCCTGACAATTTAAAATCGGCGCTTTTAAATCTTGAAAAGGCCCTGAAATTCAATCCGCAAAGCTATATCGCGAGAATTCTCGCCAGCCAGATATACTTAAAAGGAAAAGCTTATAATAAAGCCAAGTCTATGCTTGCCGGAATACTCAAGTCTCTCCCGGATGATGAAAAAGCTTCGTCTATGATGGCCTTTATCATAAAAAAAGAAGAGGAAAAAGCCAGGGCCACAGCTCCTCCGGAGCCTGAAAAAACGCCCGTCAAAGCCGCTGAGCCCCCGGCGCCGTCCCAGGACGACATCATTATAAAAAACGAGGATGAAACCGCCGGGGAAAACAAAGAGGAGTCTGGCGAGGCGATGGTCGATACACGTCCCGAAGAAAACAATTTGGGCGACGATGACAAGCTCGTCATAGACTCCGACAGCGACAATGAAAATGCGGCTCACCTTGAAGCGCTGAGCGATAAACTGACCATGTTCGGGCGTCTGGAGGGGCTTGAAGCCATTTTTCTGGTGGACAACGACGGCCAGCTTTTCAAATCGATAAATAAGAGCGGGCTGGATGAAAATGTGATTCCGTCGCTGGTATTCAATCTGCACAAGGCGTCCGTCATGGGAGTGCGCAGGGTCGGCTACGGCAGTTTCCAGCGGGGCGTGTTAACGGCGCCTATAGGAACAATCATTCTGGTCAACGTGTTCTACGCCATATTAACGCTGGTAATCGATAACGACTCCGACCTCGGAGCCGTCGAAACCCGTATTCAGCGATACCTGGGCGAGGTCATGCAATGAGCACGATTAAATCGACGCTTGGCATCCTTTGCAGTAACGATTTTGTCCGTAGCGGGCTCATAATAACCAAGGACGGAATGATAATAGAGTCAGCGATAGAAAACACGAGCGAAGCCGAGACTCTGGGGGCTTTTATGTCTCAGATAGTCCTTACTATCAAGAACTCTTTGAGCGAGCTTGGGTATAATGAGTTCACCCGTTACGTAATACAATCGAGCAAGGGGCAGGTCTTTTTGATGGATCTGGGTCAATCGGTTATGATCGCGCTTACCGATCTGGATGTCGACATAGCCAAAGTCAACATAGCCCTTTTTCAGGCGGCGACCGAGATAAAAAAGAGCGGACGGTTGGATATATAGGAGCGAATATGGCGCATGCAGATTAATTACGCGAAAAAACTTATCTCTTGCAAGCTGGTCTATTACGGCCCCGGCATGAGCGGCAAGACAACAAACCTGGAGTTGATCCACCAAAAAGTGCCCGACGAGAATAAAGGCGAGATGACCTCTATCGCCACCGAGGGTGATCGGACGTTGTTTTTTGATTTTCTTCCGCTCGATCTGGGTGAAGTTCGCGGAATGACAACAAAATTCCAGCTCTATACAGTTCCCGGCCAGATCTATTACGCCTCCACAAGAAAGCTGGTTTTGCAAGGCGCCGACGGAATCATTTTCGTCGCCGACTCCCAGGCGGAAAAACTGGAGGAAAACCTCGAATCGCTCCAGGATCTCGCCGACAACCTAAAAGAATATGGGATAAAAGTCACGGAAATTCCATTCGTCATTCAATGGAATAAACGTGATCTTCCCACCGCCATGCCTGTAGAGGAGCTTGAGGAAAAAGTAAACTGGCCTAAAGCGGCCACTACAAGCGCTGTCGCCGCAACCGGTGAAGGCGTTTTGCAGACGCTCAAACTGGCCGCGTCTCTGGTGCTTGATCGTCTGAACGCCAACACGGCCCCCGGAGCCGCCGCAACCACACAAACCTCCGAGTCGGCGGCCGAAGAAAGGAAACCGGAGATTTACGTGGCGAAAGTCAACCAGGACTCCATCTCCAAGGCTTATTTTAGCCAGTATTGCCAGGCCCAGCACAGAATCAACGCCAAATCGGACGCGGTGGAGGATTTCAAAAAATTCAGCCGGGAAGAAAAAAAGAAACTTCTTGAGTCGCTTGTTAACTATGTCCTATTATTACAAGATGCGAAAAAACGTAACATCCAGGCTTCCAAAGAGGAAGTTGAGTCACAACTAAGCTCTTTTACTAAAAGGTTTAGTAGCAAAGAAAAACTTGACGAGTATCTGAAAAACAGAAAAATCACGCTGGACGCTCTTCGCAACGAGGCGACAAAAAATATTATTATTGGGAAAATTATTTTCGAGATCATCCCCGATATTAATGAAAGGCTGAAAATCAGCAAAGATGAAATACAAAAGTTCTACGACAGTAATAAGGACAAGATGGGAGGCAATCCTCTTGAAAAAGTAAAAAAGGATATAAAGAGCCATCTGAAAAGTGTTCGCAAACGCAAGTTGCTCGGGGAATTTCATGAAAAGCTCAAAGAACAGGCTCAGATCAAGATTTTCGAGGATAAACTTTAATAAATTTGGCTACGGAAAATGAAAGATGAGCGCCTACGTGAAAAAAGGCTGACCTACTATAAGGAAGACCTTGAGCAGATCGATAAACTCCTTGAAGAGTTTCTGAAATTATCCAACGCAAAAAGCGTTTTTCTAATTGATAAAGAAGGACATCTAATCACCAGAAAGGGGGCGTCCGAGGGAATCAACGCAGACACGCTTTCTGCGCTGGTGGCCGGCTCTTTCGCCGCGACTAAAGAGCTTGCTCGTATTTTGGGTGAGTCTGAGTTCTCTGTAATGTTCCACCAGGGCGCCAAAGACCATATACACATCGTCCTTGTCGGCGACCGAGCCATAACAGCCACCACCTTTGACGAAAAAACCACCGTTGGCATGATTAACCTTTACGCCAAAGAGTTAAGCTCAAAGCTTGAGAAAATTTTTGATATCGCCAGCAGGAGAGTAGTACAAGAGCAACATGTTGAATCAGGTTATTCTGAATCAGTCAAAGACAAGCTCGACGACTTGTTTAAGGACTAATATTTTTCATCTCATTGATGGCCGCAATCCTTTCTCATAGACAAACGGATCGATCTTTTTATCTAGCGCTCCTTGTTTCCCTGTTTTTGCTCGCGCTCATCCGTCCGGCGTACGCGCAGAATAAAGCCGGTGACGCAAAACGCTTTCATTCGTTTGCCTCCCTTGCCCAAAACAGCCTGGCCTCGGTCTCTATCCTCCACGATTCTCTGACAAGATGGGCGAGGGCCATTGAGAACAATGACCAGGTGGGCGCTTTCGACGAAAGAAACCGCATAAGGGAAATAATGAATCGGCTCGGCACAAAAAACATAATCCCCGCCGCCGATTTCAGTATCGCCGTTGGACGCAAGGCGCTGTTGCGCGGCGCTAAGGACTCTGCGATTCTGGCGGGAGAAAACGCCGCTCTCTATGCGCCTGACTATCCCAAATCCCACTTTTTTCTGGCGAAAGCGCGGTTCAACCAGGATCGGAAAAATGTCAAAGGTTACCTGCTTGCCGTGGCGGAGGGAGTCAAAGCCTCTTTTGCGGATCGGCTGGAAAGGCAAAGCCTGATCGCCCTGGGACTTAAATACGCCCTTTGCGCTTTGTCCATCGCTTTTCTAATGACTTTATTTTTGATGTTGATGACGCATTACAGGGCGCTGTTTACAGATATAGCTTCGATTTTACCGTCGAGCCCGGAGGGCAAATGGAAGCTCGCTGTGGGTGTCCTTGTGGTCACAGCTCCGCTTGCGGTGGGAGGGTTACTGCTTTTCGCCCTGGCCCTGCCGCTTTTCCTTCTGCCGTATCTCAAAAAGAGCGGGATGATCGTAGTGGGTATTTTCTCCGCTTTTGTTTTTCTCGCTCCTCTGGCGTTCGATAGCATGGCCAGAGGAATGATAATCGGAAACGCCGACACTTACCGCTCTTTATACCTGCTCTCAAGAAACACATGGGATCATGAAACAAAAGCGGCGCTTGAAAAAGAGAGAAGAGCCAATCCCGCCAGCGATGTTATAAATTTCGCAATTGGCCTTTTGAATGAAATGGCCGGGAATAAAGACGCCGCCATTGAGGCTTACGACTCGATCCTGGCTAAATCTCCTGACAATATCCAGGCTATAGTAAACAAGGGAAACACCTATTTCGGAGCGAAAGAGTGGGAGAAAGCCGCCTCTATTTACAAAAACGCCATCAAGATATCTCCTGATACAGTTGAAGCGCATTACAATCTGTCCAAAGCCTATACCGAGATGTTTCAGAATAAGGACTCGGACGCTGAATATCAGAAGGCAAGGAGCATCCATCTTAAAAAAACAGATAGTTTCCGGGCCAAGGCCGGTGTGAATCCTGAAAAGAAAGTTATAGATTTCCAGATTACAAAAGACGACCTGCTCTTGTTTGAGCGCGCGTTAAACGAGAAAACCAGAAAGTTATCCGAGAGTCTGTGGAATTCATTTTTTGGCTTGTATACTTACAATATTTACAGGAAAGTTTCCCTGGGATTTCTTATTGCGCTTGGAGTGATCTACGTTTTATGGAGCAGAGCCGTCGCCCACCAGACCTGCTTGTCATGCGGAGTCGCT
>DRJW01000278.1 GCA_011052055.1 Nitrospirota bacterium | reverse complement strand
CCACTCTTTATGATATGCATAATCATGGAGGCTACATCGCCGGCAAAGAAGATCTGATCGGGTGTGACCGGGTGTCCGAAAAGGTGGAGACAAAACCTTGCCATCATATATTCCGGACAATGATTGTGCTTGTGGACGGGTCTTTGGCTTTGTGCTCCGCAGATTTTCTGGAAGCGCAGTTCGACCTTGGAAACCTGCCAGTCCAAAGCCCGATAGAAGCGTTCAACTCCAGGGAGTTTAACGCGATCAGGGACATTCATGCGCTTGGGAACAAACGCAAAATTAAATTGTGCGGCGAATGTACTGTGCTTTACAGCGAACAAACCAGAGAGACCGGCTGGGATCGGGGCATGTAGACGCTAATATGGATCCATCCAAATTAGGCGGCAAATACACGCTGATTATACCCACGCATAACCGCCCCGATAATTTCGCTCAACTCCTGGATTATTTCGAAGTTAATTCGGTGGAATTTCGAATCATCATTTTGGATTCTAGTGATGAGAACGGTGTGACCGCAAACAGCAGGAAAGTAGGGAGTTTTTCCCTGAACGCAGAGCATTTTAGCTACGATCCGGGAATTCCGGTCAACGACAAGCTGATGGATGGGATAAGCAAAGTGGAAACGGAATATTTTTCGATATGCGCTGATGACGATCTTGTTTTCCTTCCTGCGATTGCTGAGAGCGTAGGATATCTGGAGCGAAACCTGGAATATCTTACAGCCCACGGATATTACCTTTCATTTTCAACGGAAGAAAACGATGTAGCCATAAGGGCTGTCACTTACGGAACACCGTCCATAGATTCTCCCGATCCGCTTCACCGATTATATGATTTTATACGTTATTATCAGCCGATATTTTATGGCGTACACAGGACAGAAGCCATGAAAAAGAATTTTGCGAATATAAATCGCGTGAGGGGGTTCCTCTTTGAAGAGATTATTCATGCCGGCTTAACCGTTATAAACGGAAAAGTGGCGAGGATAAGGCGATTTTATTACGGGCGGCGCGCTGAAAATAATTTCGCCGACCCGGAAAACCCCAAAAATGAAACAGGTCATCCCCTAAAATGGTTCATGAGAGACCCGGAAAACCTGCTAGGGGAATTTGTAAAATACCGTGATGTCATTATCGAAGCTTTGCAAAATACAGGTAAGATTTCAATGAACACTGATGAGTTGCGTCAATATCTCGATTTGTTGCATGGGGGCTATTTGGCCAGCAGTCTGGATCATGAGCGAATATACGCCAAAGCGCGAGAAAAGATCGGGATCGATAAACCGGAAAATAGCAAGAACGCTTCAGACTATACCACCAGCGCGAACTGGCGAGGATTATCTGTTAAGGTGAATTCCGGCGCCAGGCAGACCAGGACGTACCAACTCTACAGAACATTTCTTAGCCATCTCAATGTCAGTCCCCCGGCAAGTCCGCTGTTTAATAATGAAGATGTGTTCGATATGATAAAAAGCTTTGATACGTTCTGAACTCATCTTTTGAGGAAAGTTGATTATCCAGCTATTTATCCATCATCCACCAATCATTGAAGAAAGCCATCATATTGATTTTTTTTAAACCGAATCCATGGAGACTGTCATAGGATTCTTGCGAAAATCCGGTCATCGAAAACGCCAGAAGATCTAGACCGCCAGAAGATCCAGACCGCCTGTCAGGTTTTCGCCAATTTCAGGAAAGATAGCTTTGAATATCAAAAGAAATTAGCACATCGTCAACAATAAAACGATCTAGTAAATGAATAAAATCCTTCCCATAAATCAAACCGCTCTTTTCCAGCTTTCGGAACATTGAGGTTTTCCATGGGATCGAAGATACGATTATCAGGTCATAGTCGTTACGGTCAAGCGTTTCGGGACTTTTAATATCAAGCCCTTCGAAAAAACCGCCTAGTTTGCCCTCGTCACTGTCCACGCAGAAAACAGCTTCCCAACCGCATTTTCCGGCTATCGTCATTGCGGCGGTAGCGCCGGAGCCTGTTCCAAAAATAACGACCCGTTTCACATGGCTCAAATCGGGCAGATCTTTTTCATAGTTAAAGAGGGGTTCGTATCTCTGGTATTTTTTCGACGTGGCGATGATAAATCTGACCGAGTCTATCAAATCATCAGTCTGTTTTTCAACATCGTCCCACTCTAAAGTGAAATCCTCGCTATGGACACGGACAGCCTTTCTGGCATAGCGGTTGTGGATCCTGTTGTAGCCATATTTTGCGTGGCCGGCGTAGTTAAAAATATCGAACCTTCTTGGTTTATCCGCGCCGATTATGTAATTCTCTGTTGTCAGCTCGCAAGCTATGATTTCGTCAGAATCGCGCACGACATGATGATCCTTGAAGTTGGGACAGGCTCTTATGGGATAGTCTCCATCAATCACATATTGGGGTACGCTGGTCTTTATTTTTGGCTTTACCATTAAAGGGTGTAGAAGAAGGTTGCGCGCGATAAATCCTGTTTCGTTAACTTTCCAATATAGCTGGTTCGTGTCTATATTGCTGTTTTTGGAATCGATAAAATACGACCTCGCCACAGGGTGCAGATGATTCAGGGCGAGCGCCACAAGGTCTCTGGCGGGCGCCGGCATATAACCATTATCGTCCCTAAACCTGCTAGTAAAAGCGGGCATAAAAGTTTCTTCAGACATGGCAAGCGTGGGCGTAGCGACAACCCCTTTACCTGATGCGCCGATTTCAACAAGACGTGTGAATGCTCCTTCTGAATAAACCTGGTCCGGAGGTAAAAACACCATAAAAGCGTCTTCTTTATTAGATTCGGGAATTGCGATCTGATGACATCTGGTCATTAGCGACATTGAATATGCGCTGTCTGTTGATGGTTTGAGGAAATTGAGCAAGTGTATCTCCGTTTTCATGAATTTGCCGATTTCCTGGAAAAATCTGTTTTCCGAAATCGCCATGGCGTCCTCGGGCCTGGTATATATCTTGTACACGGCTTCAGGGCCTGATTCAAAGAACCCAAGATTACCGGGAGTCAGTTGATTAGGAAGGCATAGGTCGAGAAACATCTTCGTATACTCCTCGCCCCACACAGTCACAAGAAAATGGAGTTTCATGAAATGAGCGCCACCATATACAAAGGATCACGCATCGGCTGTTTTTCTTAACTTGATCATCATTTGAACGTTGTCTACAGATATAGCGTCGAAAAAATAGATATAATCCTCCTGATACCTCAATCCCATATTCTCAAGCTGGCTCATAATATCTTTTTTCCCTGGCATAGACGCTACGATTATCAGATCAAAATCGCGGGCGGCGAGGGAGGAAGGGCTACGGACCTCGGCGCCATTAGTTAACCCGTAGCTTAGTCCAGGGTTGTTGTCGGTAAAATACATAACTTGCCATTTGCATTTATTGGCGAGATTCAGCGCAAGCTTCGCGCCGTATCCTGTTCCAAAAATCACCACGCGTTTAACATGATCCAACGGTATGACATGTCTGTGAGAAGGAAACAACGTTCTTTGCTTCTTATAGTTTTTAGATAAAACTTTCACGATTCTGAATTTCCTTATTACGCTATCCGCCTTGCGCTCGACCTTTTCCCATTCGCTGGTTATTTCCCCATAATGAATCCTGATAGTTTCTCTTACGTACCGGTTGTGTATTCTGTTGTAACCATGCTTGGCCAGCGCGGAGTAGTTATATATGTTGAACTTTCTTTCGCCCCCGATGCCGTCTTTTCTATGAGCAGGACTAAGCTCAAACGCCATGATGTCATCCGAGTCGTTGACTATGTAATAATCTTTGAAGTTGGGGCAGGCCTTAATAGGGTAGTCACCATCAAAAGTACCCTCAGGCACAGCAGTTTTATTCAGCGGCCACATCATCAACGGATGGACAACCAGGCACCTGGCTACTATACCGGAGCCCTCCACCTTGAAATAGAGCTGGTTCATATCCGCGTTGCACCGATCAGAATCGAAAAACCAGGATTGAGCCATGGGATGCAGATGCGATAACGCCAGTTTCACCAGGGGCCTCGATGCGGCTTGCGTATAACCGTCGGCGCCTCGGAACGATCTCTGGAAAGCCGGCCTGAAAGTTTTCCTGTCAAGCCGCATCCCCGCCACACCGACAAAACGTTTGCCCGTGGCGGCTATCTCGATGAGTCTTTGAAACGTTCCCTCGGAATAAACCTGGTCCGGAGGCAGAAACACTATCCGGGCGTCTTCTTTGTTCGACTCTGGAATCGCCCTCTTATGACATTTTGTCACAAGCGCCATCGCCTCGATTCCGTCTTTTAGGGAGTGAATGAAATCCACAGTGTGAATCTCGGTTTTCATTACCTCCGTCAGCTCACGGTAGAAACGATTTTCTTTAATACTCAAAACATCTTCGGGCCTGGTATATATTATATAGACCGCTTCAGGTCCGTTTTTAAAAACCTTGAGATTGCCAGGAGTAAGCTGGTTAGGCAGACACAGATTCAAGAACATGTCCACGTATTCAGCGCCCCACACTGCCACAAGAAAATGGAATTTCAAATTTTATCCTTATTTATCCTTGATGCAATTGGGTTTGAAAGCTCAAGAAGGCTTGTCAGACACGCTCGGTTCCATCCGTAGTCGCGGTAGAGTAAAAATGTCTGAAAACAAGCCCGCTCATACTGAAACCACAATCAGATACTTTGTTGAGAAACTCGTTATATAGCCGGGAATAATGTGGAAGATATTGTTTATGGGTTTCGCCGAAATGTTGGTTGGCCATCTTTTTCATCTTTTCTTCAGGACAGTTATGCTCTATCTGCCACAATGATTCCTTAAAATACTCGTAGTTTAAGTCCCCGAATCTCTCCGAGAGCCCGCGGAAGTTATCTTCAAGCTCCATGTACTCATTTTTCAACTCTTTTAGAATTGGAGCGTTCATAGTGTTGGTCATTCGGGATATTAGATTGCCAAGGTTGATTTGCAATGAGTTTAGCTCCTGGGTGATTGGAAACCGGGAGTAAAGGTTGGCCCAATGGCTCGCCATTGCTTTTGCGGCAGGATCGATAAAAGTGTATTTGGGTGGTTTGGAAAAGTCGCTGGACTCTATTAATCGATCCTCCCCTTTGAGCCTGCGATAAAGTTTCGTTCCCGGGACAAGCATCAGGACATTCGCAAGTTGCATCAGGCTATCGGTCAACTTGTATTTTCTCAGGAACTCGATATTTTCAAGGAGCGACTGTTTTGTGGAATTAGGCCCGAACATTATAAAGCCCACAAGAACGTAAAAAAGGTCAAGATCGCGGAGAATTTCCATCGTGCGGATATTGTCCTCCGCAGTAGCTGGTTTATCATAATAATTCAACTCATCATCAGTTCCCGCCTCCGCTCCTGGGATGATCACGTCGATACCGGCTTTTTTAAAAAACCGCAGTAACTTGATGTCGTCCTCGCCTTTCATCGAATCGCAACGCATATATATTTTTGCGGAAAGTGAAAGCCTGCGGTCGATGATCTGCCTGCATATCTCTCTGGTTCTTCGTTTTCCCCGCGCGCCGGGATCCTCAAAGGAGCTGTCTGAAAAGTTAAAAAGCCTGACGCCGTAATCGTTAACGAGAAGCTCCAGCTCATCAACTACATTTGTAGGAGACCTCCCTCTCCAACGTCTCGTTCCTGTCGCCTTGCCCAGATCGTTCACCGCGCAGAAGCTACACGTGCCTGCGCATCCTCTGGACGTGAACATTCGTATTGATTCCGTGATGCGCCCATCCACCGGATCCCTGTTGCAGTCCATGATAAAGTCCCTCGCCGCAAAGGGTAGAATGTCCAGGTCAGTTGCGCCAGGACGCAACGCGTTTTTGATAACATGGCCTGTTTTATCTCTCCATACGAGACCGTCAATCTTTTTGTAATCGTCCTCCTGGTTTTCCAGAGCTTCAATCAACTCCAGTAATACATATTCGCCATCGCCGATAACGATGAAGTCAAAAAGCTGTTCATTTATAAGAATATCTTCGGCGATCATTACTAAAAACGGTCCGCCAAGCACAATAACGGCGTCTTTGTTATTCTCTTTCAACTCGCGGGCCGCAGATTTTACGTTGTTGAAATTAACCATGTTAAGTTGGAAACCGAACACGTCGGCGCTAATCGACGCGACGCGCTTGATTTCATTCATCCCCCGGCTGGCGAAGCATTGATGAAACTGCACACTTGTCCCCTTCTGGCGAATAAAAGATCCCAAAGAGGCGAGACCCAGCGGGATTTCCTGCTCGTACTGGTAGTCACCGTCCATTACTACATTCACAAGAGCCAGCTTCAGGTCGTGGTTCATGGGTCAATATCCAGTGTGCCCGGGCTCGAAAAAATATTTTCAATTGTCCACTCAATGTCGGGAGGAGTGAGTCCCATCCGATCCTTGAGCCCACTAATATTCAGGGCGGTCTTCTTTCCAGTTTGATGCTCGAAACCGGGAAAAGTTTTCGCCTCGACCGGTTGAATCAGAGACGGGTCGGCGCCCAGTGAAGCCGCGCCGATGCGGGCCGCTTCCTCATATGTGACATCACGGGCGCCTGACGCGTGAACGACGCCTACCGGCTGTAGGTCGAGGACGCGCTCGATCACTGATACTGCGAACGAAAGCGGAATAGGCGAGATGTACATATCTAAAAACGGATGTATAACCTCTCCGCGATTTAAAGCCTTCCTCCATCCTGAAAACAGATTGTCCGCCGGGCCCACGACCTTCGTAAAACGGATTACACAGATGCGGGCGCCCAGGCCCGAAATAAGCCGCTCCACCACCGCTTTTTGGCGGCCATATTCCGTTGCGGGAGACACCGGATCATCCGGCGCGGGAAAAGGTTTTGCCCCATCGAACACTTTGTCAGAAGAAATGAAAACTACATAGGAGTCGAGCGCGGCCAGCGTATTGATTAAAGAGCAAATTCCGCGTATATTGACTTTCTCAGTCTCAGCGCGGCGTTCCTGACATTTCTTGAGGCTTGTAACGCCAGCGCATATTACAGCCGCTCTCGGCGCGGCCCCGGGTTCCCATGAGGAGTTGTCCTCCTCAAGATCAAGAAAAGGATTTTTCGCGGAGACAGATTTTTTTCGCCTGGTTGTCCCCATGATATTCATTCCCGACGCTTCAAGCTTCGAAACAAGCGCATTACCGATAAGGCCGTCCGACCCGACAACAAGAATGCTTTTCTTTAACTCCGCTTCAACCGTATGGCCGGTGGAGCGCGTAATGCTTTTTTCTTTCATGGCAGTCATTGTCATCAGGTCTTGACAAAAGATAAATAGTGATAAGGGGCGCCCCAGTTCGATCTCAGTACCTGCGCTTTTTCATATTCTACCATCAAACAATTGTAATTTCCGGTTTTCAAGGCCGTGATTATGTTTCTGATGTCATCACTGAGCCTTTCGAGATTCTCATTATCGAACCCGGTTAAATATGCGTCAAAAAGCTCTGGATAACTTATCGCGTCCAACGCGCCTGCGCGCGCCTCATCCGACGCATAATCCGAAATGGTTTTTGTTAGGCCGGCGACCGCATTTATAACATCATCCGAGGCTGGTTGCGCGCTTGTTCCATCCATTTTTCTCCCGGAAATTATGAACGGGAGAACCCTGGCCCAGTCCGAAAGAGCGCGCTTGTTTATCTCTTTTGCTTCGGGTCTGTTTTTATACCAGTTAAAATGGCCGTTTAATATCCATTTTGGAGAAGTGGAGAGCGTTTCTAGCCCCGACACCTGGAGTAGCGGTAAGAGTTCCTGAAAGCTCCAGAAATATTTGTCTATTATGAACGGCTGAACAAGCATGTCTTTCCACCAGGCCTCAAATGGCCGTGTCGATTGAAGCTTGCTGAAGTCATAACCAAAGAGTGTCTGCGCGATTTCAAGCGATTCGTGATCCTGTGGATCCACCGATTTTAACTCGCACGCCCGCCACAACACCGCGCGTTTTATCAGCTCCACCAGCGCCCCGTACCTGTCGTTGAACGAAATCACGCCGATTCCTCCCGGGACCAGCAGTTTACTTATTTTTTCGATCATTTCTTCGCGGTTGGGAAGGGAAAAAAGAAATCCTTCGGCCAAAACAATATCAAACTTTTTTGAGGAACTGTAATCCGCGATTCCACACTGCTCTAGAGAAACGATATTTTGAGAAAGCCCGAATTTGTCAAAAAGCATTTCAAGCCGGGGTAGCGCTTGTCCGTTCGGCTCGACCAGCGTAAGTTTTGCGCCCGCGTCCGCCAGGACAAGCGAGTTTTCCCCCGAATTGCATCCGAACTCCAAAACAGATTTTCCTTTAAACGTAAGAAACGGAATCCCTAGATGACGCTCATAAAGATTTTTACGGTTTAAGATGAGCTCGTTCCATACCTTCTTATTTTCAATGGCGAAGGGGACGGGATTAAACTGGTTTTTCTGGTAGTAATCAACCATCGAAGCGTGCTTGCGAATATTTTTCATAAGGGCGTTACTCAATATCAAACGAAAGCCATGTGCCCGTTATCAGTTTCAAGATAATCGATAATAAATTTGTTTTTATCGTTGGACACGCAATGATGATCGCAATGTTTCAACGGGTCAATCTTGTAGAAGCGGCTTTTATCCTCAAACCAAAAATCCATGAAGCGTTGATTCTTGATGCAACCAAGGAGACCTCCATTAAAGTTGTACGCCTTGTCCTGGCACGAGTAGACGTTGCAATCGGCGCCAATAACAGGAAGAATCTGCAGGTAGGGGCACCACCTGTAATCTTTGTTGAACTTCTCCTCGAGCAGGTGGTAGGAGTCGTAAATCTCGAAGCCGGGCTCTAACAACTCCTCGGTCGCTTTCCTGATCTGCTCTTTGGCCTGTTCGTAAAATACTTTATGGTATTCGTTGTTTTTCGGTCCGTTATCGCCGACTATACATGGAGATATTTTTACAGTGTTCGCGCCCACATTTTTCAGCCTTGAAGTTAATTCGAAAATGTGATTGAAGTTGGCGTTGTTCACTATAATAACGCCACCTATATAACAAGCTCCACGAAGTTTTTTGAACGCCGCGATGTTATTCATTACGTTTGTAAATTCGCCGTTCCTGACGCCCCTGTATTTGGAATAGCTTTCGTCGTCCCAACCGTCGATCGATACGCGCAACCACGCGCCATGCTCGGCGAATATCTCCGCTAGATCACCCTTTAAGCGCGAGCCATTTGTCAGGGCCGCGAATTTTATAGATGTCGCCGAAAGCTTGGTCACCGTCTCGAACAGGTGTGGATAATAAAACGGATCCCCGCCCCCGCTAAAGGTTATCGCCCTGACCCCCATCTTCTCGCAGTCGTCGATGATTTCGAGCATCTTCTCCCTGGGAATACTGTCCTTTCGAGACATGTCCTTTCCCAGTTGAAGATTATCCGATCTATAAGCGCAATACACGCAATGATGGGCGCAGATATTTGTTGGCTTGATTCTGATATGTATCGGCCCAGTAATATTTTCCGTATCTTTGGCAAGAGAGTCGAGTTTTTCCTTGTAGTGGAAAATTTTCATTTTTGAGTAAAGCTTTTCCATGAATTACGCCACTTATTCGAAATAAATGAATTCATATTCTCCGGAGTAGCGGGCCTTTTCACAAAGCCACGCCCATCCCTCCGGCCGCAAAAATATTTCGCAAGTCAATGCCCAGCTTTGAAGGTTGAATAGCTCCCTCTCCGTGCGAAAGCTTTCAACCACGAAATATTTGTTTTTGCCTACCCTCTCCATCTCTCTTAGCGCCAGATCCAGTTTGCCAATGGTAAGGTTGTGCAATGTGGTGATGGAGATCACAAGATCGAAATCCTTATCCTCATAAGGCAACTCCTCCTCCGCGCTTCTTTGAAAAAGCAGTGGCTTCACTCCATCGATTGCGTTTTCTATGGCATATTCGGAAATGTCAAACCCTGCCAGCTGGGCTTTTGGCAGAAGCTTGGTGAATTCATATAAAAGGAAACCTTTCCCGCATCCTATGTCGAGTATCTTCGCGTCATCCGGAAGGGAGTACGTCTCAATCAGTTTTTCCGCCACTACAGACCATCTGCCGTCATACTTGTATCCGCCATAACCGTGCCGCCGGGAGCCGTCCCAGAAATCGTACCCGTATTCACGGGCCACTTTCATGCAGGCTATCTTGTCGTCGTTCATTCTGGCGATATACTCGCGTTTTGTTCGTTTATGCAACGGCGTTACAATAGAAAGAGTTTTATTCATAATTCAACCCGATTTAACGTCAATAAGCTCAAGCGCGGTTTGCGCCACGTTTGCCGCAGTGATACCGAAACCTTCCATTAGCTCCTTTTGCGATCCGAAGTTGTCGCTGAATGTATCGGGCACACCTATTCTTTTAAACTTTTTCGGTTGGCCGAAATCGGCCTCGGCCACGATTTCGGCCACCGAGCTTCCCAACCCGCCGATGACCGTTCCCTCCTCCACGGTAATCAAAGCCGGAACCTCGGCCAGTCTTTCAATAATAGCCTTTGTATCCAGCGGTTTTATAGTATGGATGTGGAGAATGCCCGCCTCGACACCTTTTGAGGCCAGGCTCCTTGCGGCGTCCAGCGATATTTGTAAAGTCACGCCTGTCGTGATGATCAATATATCCTTTCCTTCACGAACCCTGATTGATTTACCAATCTTATACTCCTGGTCGTCCGGTGTCACAATATGATCGCCACCTTTAGCGAGGCGGATGTAAACGGGCCCGTCGTGCTCGATGGTCAACTCCATAAGTCTGGCAATCTCTTTTGCGTCGGCCGGAGCCAGAATTGTCATGTTTGGTATAGTCCGTAAAATCGCAATATCCTCGACGGCCAGGTGGGTAGGGCCCAGGGGCGCGTAAACAAGGCCTCCGCCGTTTCCAATCAGGCGCACGTTAAGGTTGTGGAGGCACAGGTCGAGAACTATCTGCTCAAAGCAACGCCTGGTAAGGAATACGCTTATGGTATTAACATAAGGTATGTTTCCCTCCATCGCCAGGCCCGCCGCCATGCCGATGATATGTTGCTCACTGATTCCTTCCATAAAAAATCTTTCCGGAATATTATTTTTAAACTCATCCAGTGTGCTAACACCCAGGTCCGACCCGATGAAGATCACACGGTCGTCGCGCCTGGCCAGATCGTATACGGAATTAAGGCAGGTCTTGCGCACCGTCAAGCCTCCAGAGCTTTCAAAAGTAAATCGATGTCCTGGTCGCTAATCTTGTTCTTGTGATGCCACTCCATGTTGTTTTCTGTAAATGGAGCCCCTTTTCCTTTGACCGTGTGACAGATGACAGCCGTAGGTTTACCCTTCCTGGCCGGAGCGTTTTTGAATGCGGATAACAGGCCGCCCACATCATGGCCGTCCACTTCCACGACACCAAAGCCGAAACCGCGCCATTTATCGGCGAACGGCTCAAGATCGAGAACTTCAGAGGTGGAGCCATAGGCCTGTGATTTATTGTAATCGACGATAGCGACAAGGTTTTCGAGTCCGTGCTTGCTGGCGCTCATCGCTCCTTCCCATATCGAGCCCTCACCGCACTCCCCGTCTCCCAGGAGAACGTAAACATTATAATCCATCCGCCGTAGCCTCGCGTTCAGAGCCATTCCGATGCCAATTGACAGGCCGTGGCCGAGGCTACCGGTGGACGCCTCAACACCCGGAATATTGAACTCGGGATGACCGCCGAGAAGGCCATCATATTTGCAAAACCTCTCAAGCTCCGAACAGGAAAAAAAACCTTTATCCGCAAGCATGACATATAGCGCGGCGCAACCGTGTCCCTTGCTCAAAATAAAACGATCACGCCCATTCCATTCCGGGGCTCCAGGTTTAAATTTCATGACCTTGTCATAAAGAACAGTGATGATCTCCACAATGGAAAACGCCGGGCCCAAATGGCCTCTGCCTGCGGAGCCGAGGGTTTTGACAATCATTCTGCGAAGCCCGAGCGAACGTTCGTCAAGTCCGCTGTTATTTTTCCCGTTCATTTTTCAATTGAAGCAAGGGGGGTGTTTGTAACTTTCGATAATATATCCTAAAAGCGAATTCGCCTTTTCAAGCTGGCGCTCCTTTACAATGGCCGCGCGCTCGCCGTTTGGACTCATGCCCAACCTGTCCAGGCGTCCTGGAAGGAATTCGTTCAGGAAAATCATGATCCATTTCATCCCAAATAGAGGATACAAAGCTCGAAGCCTTATATCCAGTTGGCCGCTTTGCCCGAATATTTTCATGGAGCCCTCTATGAACCTGAGCTTAAGTTCGTCGTCGAGATTCATTCCCGGGTGATACAAAAAGTCGGAAATCAGTTTTGCTGGATCATCCCATCCGAAATATTCGAAATCAACGAATTTCAGCTGTCCGTCTTCCATTCGCCGGGCGTTGTGAAAGCCGAAATCGGAAGGGCTGAGAATCCGTTGAGCCAAAGGCAAAGATTCTGCGTAATCGATTCCGTTTACTTCCAGATACTTCTCCGCCCAGCCGGAGAGCTTAATAAAAGCCGGAGAGAAATCGGTCGAAAGAAAGTTTCGTAAGCGCTGGTTTTTTTCCACCGCTTTTAGGCTGTCTATCCGTTTTTGGATATTTACGGTCAGCTCTGTCAGTGAAAAGCAGGCTTCCGAGGCCGGGTAAAGTTCGCCGCTTCCCTCAGCGCCCGATATTTTATTAAGTTTGAGCAAAAACTCCAGCGCCTGATCTATATCCGCCTCACTTATCTGGCCGCTATCGACCTCGTTGGCGCCGATATATTCGTAGATGGCCACATCGTTTTCAAAATCGGCTGAGACAGGCTCTGGAATCGAGCGAATGCCGTTGTCCCAGAGAAACCGCAAGGCGGAAAACTCCACAAAACCCCTGCTACGCCCTTCCATGGTCTTGCCATTATAAAACTTGGCGGCGAATCGTTTTTTGCCATACGTCCTCATAAGGTAGACAAAGCTGTTTTTTCCCTTGCCTATCATTTCGGCGGAGAATACGCGCTCGTTGACAAGACGCTCAAGAGTTTTGACGCCGAAGCCTTTGCCGACGCTGATGAAGTAACATATGATTTCATCCCAGGAGCGGAACACCAATGAGCCTTCCGGAATTGAATCCGGCGCACTGGGGCAAAAAAGGATTTTTTGAACATCGCCGGGAAAGGTCGCTTCTAAAAAGGTCTCCTCCAGGTCATCGATAAAATGAGTAAGCCCGAGGCTTTTTATCCTGCTAATCTTCTCCAGCCTGGACGATTCGAAGTGAACCCTCTCTTTATCGACGCCAATGTCTTCATCCCCGTAAAAACCGCGCTCTTGCATCCACGACATCGCCGCTTCCCTCAGGTTGATCCCGCCAGGCTCAGATGCGGCGTATTCGGTTTTATGGCTAACGATATATGTCCGATATCTTTTTTCGGCACACAGCCTGAAAAACTCCTCGACACCGTTGAAAGGTCTGGCGCTTGAAATTCCCGGCCCATAGGCCTCGGCCTGGACAGCCATCCACTTCAATTCCCCGTCCTGAGTTTTTCTGACGGCGTCGCGAATAAGTTTTTTATTTTTCTCCTGGCCGGAATCGATAAACCCTTTGCGGATAGCGATATCGTAAATCAGCTCGTCGTATTTGACGATGGTGTTGTCAAAATCGACTCCTATTTTCAGGGGGTTTTCCATCTATAGTCCGTCAAATAAAGTTTGCGTGAGCTGGCGGGCTCTTCAAATTCGTAAGATAACTATTGATAGAATCCATCCTGCAATTTATCCTGCATCGAGACGCGTCCATTTCGTTTTCCACCCATTCAAGCGACGACCTTCTTTTCTCACCCTCCCAGATTTCTTTGAAGGATCGCTCATAAATATTACCGTAAAGAAAACGCTCGTCGGACAAATACACGCTACATCCCCATATGTTTCCGCCCGCGTCGATGTATGACCAGAACGGAAGAGCCAGACACCGGTTATATCCCTTGCCGGATGTGTCATGTTTTCTCATTGCGTTAACCCGCACTACTACACAAAATTCGCTAGTATTGTATTTTTCCATTTCTTCGGCGAGCCTTGCGCTCTCTTCGTAACCCACACTTGCGTATGTTTTTATTCCACTCATCGGGTGTTGCGAGAAAGGCTTTACCACCAGGTAATCCATCCCTATGTCTCTTGCAATTTTGGCCAAATTGTCGACGCCGCTTCTGTTTTCCGGCAGAAGAACCATCTGCATACCCAAAGCGGTGGGATAACCGTTGGCGTCCTTTATCTTTTTCGCCGTCGCCATATTCTCCACAACCTGATCGAAATCCTCCATTTTGGTCTTATGGATTATCGAATACGTTTCCCTGTCACCGGCGTTCAAGCTGACTTTGATCCACTCCAGCTCTCCCAGGATTTTTTCGGCGAGGCCCGATTTCAATAGCACGCCGTTCGTCGTTATCGAAGCGTCTATACCCGAAGCTTTCGTATGCGCGGCGAGTTCGGCTATATTTTTGTACAAAAGAGGCTCGCCTTCTCCACCGTACATTACGCTTTTTAGACCGAGACCCCCCAGTTCGGTTATACGCTCCTTGATGATCTGTATATCCAGGCTTCTGGCCTGGTATTTCATAAAGTCGAGTCCGCAAAAAGAACACCTGTGGTTGCACGCGCCTGTCGGGCTTATTTCCATGTATACCGGATATGTGTTTTTTCCGTCCAGCCAATCGCTAAGACGGGACACATGATAGCCAAGCTTGTGTCCATCCAGTCCGAATTTATCCATTATGTCTACGCTCGCCCGCCTGACTCGCCCAGCGCTGTCCATAACTGCGGGATAGTGTCCGAGTGCGCGCCGCAAACATAAAAGCTTTTTCCACCGTCGGCCACTGTCCGGGCCAGCATAGTTTTTAACGGGCGAAAATAATAGGCCGGGTTGTCTTTTGGCGGCTCTTGCCGGTAGTCACCTGGAAGGGGGCGCAAATCACAAACAAGCGACATAAACTTTCCGATGGATCTGCCTTCGGATCGGGCGGCGTTCCTGGCCATGGCAAGCGCCTTTAAAAAAACTTCCGGGCCCATAACAGAGCTTCCGAAATTCATGACCACCCCGCCTTCGAGTTTCTCCACTTCATGGACGAACTTTAAAAAATCGGTATAGCTGGTCGCGCCATATGCCGCGCCGTCGCAGTTGGGATGCTCATGAGTAATGTCGTACCCTATCCCCACGTGGCATGTCACCGGAACGCCGAGCCGGTATCCTGCGGCAAAGAGGCTTATGTCGCGGCGCTCCATCCCCTCTTCCTCTATAGCTTTTCCGATAGCCTCTCCAAGCCCAAGATTCCGTTTATACCCGCCGGTTACAATATCGTTTATCCTCGCAGTCTCCTCCCACAACCCGAATTGACCTTCAGAGATGTAACGGGCAACGCTCTCCGTGGTTTCACCGGTCAGGGCCAGCTCGAAATCGTGGATGATTCCCGCTCCGTTAGTGGCCAGAAGTGTCACAAAGCCTTTCTCCATCATATCTATGATATACCGTTGCACGCCGCTTCGTAACACGTGCGCCCCGATAATCATGATGGTGGCCATCTTGTTTTCGCGCGCCTTGCGAATGCCTTCAGCTACTTTTTCCAGCCCGGCGAAATCGGCCTCGCGCGGCTCCAGGTTTTTGATGGAGGCAACGTCCATATCGCTTTTGCGTTGCGACAACGGTTTGAGTCTCAATCTGGATCTGTCGAAAAGGCCGGAATCGCTCATTTGCGGTAAGTCTGTATCATCGGCTCAACTCCGGTCTGCGGTGGGCCGGCCCTCGCGGAGCCTGACATCGCCGATGTGGACAAGATCCATCCAATAGTGAAGAACCGCCGCGTGGCAGGTCTCGGCATGGCCGAAATCCTCTGCGGGCAGGTAGAGGTTTAGCGAGCCCATCGCGCGCAACGGGTTGTCTGGAGACATTGCCGATAGCGTGATGACGGTCATATCCAGGCTTCTGGCCACGCGGGTGGCGTTAAGAATGTTTTTCGACTGGCCGGAGCTACTGATGCCCACAAGCATGTCATCGCGGTTGCCCCTGTCCCTAAGGGGTGTTGCGTAGACTTCATCATACCCGATATCGTTGGCCATCGCGGTGATAAGCGACAGGTCGGAGAACACCTGTGTGTGAACGAGGGCGTTTTTGGCAAGGTCGGAAGCCATGTGGCTGGCGATCGAGGCGCTGGCCCCGTTACCGATCAGATAGAGGATATTTTTTTCAGACCGCAACTCGCTGGTCCATTTTTTCCACAAGGAAAATCCGTCATCGGGGCTTACATTTTCGCCTTTATCATCCGTAATCTCAAGGGCCGAAAGGTACCTGTCTATTTTTCCCCTTTCGTCACTCCAGTTTATGTCAGCCATAATATCTCTCTGCGTTCAAGGCCTAGCTCATCAAAGAAGTTACATGCCTGTAAAGGCTTGAAGGTTCAATTGACGTTTTGTTGCCCATGATAGCGCACGCTTCGGCGCCGGCTACGTTTCCGATAAAACCGATTATGTCCATAGGGGCGCCCAGAGCCGCGCATGGGGCGGTAAGCGACAGCAATGCGTCTCCCGCTCCAATTCTGTCCACCATTTTGACGGAGAAAGCCGGAATGTTGGTGAAACCGTGGCTCCGGTCGTAGGCGATGCATCCGTTTTTTCCTCTGGTAACTATGAACTTGTCACATGATACCCTTTCGGCCGATTTGAGAGCCAGTTCCATTATATCAGAACTCATATCCCTGTTGTCGAGACGGACTTCCGGCTCGGCGATGGATACGAAATCCGCCCTGGGGTATTTCGAGATCATGTTGAATCCCATGTTGCCCGCGTTCGCCTGAGTGTTTACAGCCAGAAAGCGCGCCTTCTCACAAAGAATGGAGACGGCCCTGTCTGTTATAAGCCCGTGCCCATAATCGGCCACGACGACGACGTCGTACTTCGGTAGCGCCTCTTCAAGCTTGGCGCAAAACGAGTCTTCCTCGGCCTTATCCGGCGCATTGTTTTTCATGACGTATACTTCAAGAAGCTTTGTGGCCAGGTACTCTTCCATAAAGCGTCTCTTGACAATAGTTGGGGCTTGCCGTTTGTGAATAAAATCTGACGCGATGTTCTCGTACAAGCTGTTTTTGATAAAATCCCAATACGAGTCACGTTCGCCCATGGAGCTTAGCAGGCCTACTTTGTCGCAAAAGTTGGATAAATGGTTGGCGACCGCCAGGATTCCTCCGGCGTATGTCTCTTTGTAATTGTAATTAACGGCCAGAACCGCCTCCTTGCTGGCCTTGCCGATCTGGGAGCAGAAAACATACTCGTCTATTATGGTCTCCCCGATGGTGAGTATTTTCAGGGAACGGATATCGTGAAGATAACCGATGATTTTCTCCGGTGTGTATTTTTCACGGAAATTTTTAAGGAACTCGACCGCTTCAGGGGAAAAGATGTCCATATAACGGTTTATAAGCGTCGTGGCGCTGTATGTCTCTTCGTCGGTTAAAACCATTTCGCCATCGACGCTTTTAATGGCCTCCTCTTCTTGCTCTATGGCGATGGAGTGATCCCGTTTGCCGTTGCTGTGAACTACCCCTTTGACATATTTGGATGGTTTTAACGCCTTGATTGTCTCTACGGCGCTGGGCCATTTGTTGATAGCCACATAATCGACGCAATTTAGAGCCGCCAAAGCCTCCGCCCGCAAAAATTCTGGAAAAGCCGGCCTGTGAGGGCCTTTATTGACAAACCGGTCGGGGGTAACGGTGACAACCAGCATCTCCCCCAGTTTTCTGGCGGCTTCAAGATGCTTTATATGTCCGATGTGGAGAAGGTCGAACACCCCGTGGCAATGGACGACCGCCCCGCCCTCGGCGCGCCTGGCGCCGACAATATCGACAATCTCTTCGAGGGGTTTGATTTTATTATTTAATCTCATGCGCCTGTATATTTAATTAAAGTCGGGTGGCCCAACTATTATGTTCTTATCGACTATAATCGCTATAACTTTAGAAAAATCAGTACAGTAACTATTATCCAAGAATCTTGTATCTCATAATCCCATCACCATTGGAATAGTTTTATCATTTGATAGCGACATAGCGCAATAGCCAGGGCGCCCGGCCAGGGCGCCGTAACCAAGCCTAACAAAACATATGTTAATATTTATACTTAATTATGGGGCCATATATCCGATAATTTTAGTTATAAGATCGCAAAATAGAGCCCTTAATGATTTATGATCTCCTGTGTACGGATGAGCGAAGGCGTGGCGGCCGCATTAGGCTTCGCCAGTACTCATAGTATATTCAATCTTATCGCCTGATTTGAAATTATGAAAATAAGTTTCATCATAATCAGCGGAGGCTCCCGTGTTGAATCTATGGAGCGGCTACTGCGCTCAATTGAAAAGCAGGGCCTGCCTGACGCGGAAACAGTTGTTATAGGAGATATCAAGGGTCTATTCGGTGAGGGTATAATCCTTATAAATGAGCCACAGCTTGCCAGAACTGCGGCCATCTGCAAAATGAGAAATATTGGCGTTGAAAAATCGAGCGGCTCTGTGGTTGTCCTGCTCGATGACGATATGGAGCTTACGGACGGATGGTATGCGGCTATCAAGAAAAGGTTATCCGGCGATGATTGGGATATTGCCGGTTGCCGCGTGACGGGCCCCTCCGGCGGGCGATGGTACGACTGGAACTGGGCCAGCCGGGAGGATCCATTATGCCCGCCCAGAATGATCGAGTACGGCCAGACGAGCGAAAACCTGTATATAAGCGGTTGCCTTATGATTATCCGGCGCCATGTTTTCGATAAGGTCAGGTTCAACGAAAACCTTTTAAACCACCAGCGCGATGATGTCGATTTCTGCCATCGCGCCATCGGCTCAGGTTTCAAATTCGAATGCTGGCCGGAGGCTGTAGCTGTCCACCACCTTGAGCCGGAAGGGCGAAGCGCATCCGACCCGGGCTCCGGCTCCAGCGGTTTCGCCAAAGCTGTTTACATGTTCAGAAAAGGCGCATTTTCCGAAGCTCTCACGCTTTTTCATGAACTGGCGCCATCAGCCCAGGTTTTGTATCATCTTTGTCTTGCGTTAAAAGAGATGGGCATGCTGGAGGAGGCCGCTCGTGAATTCAAAAAACTTTTAAAAGCGCTTAACGCTAACGATCCTAAAGAGCGCAGGTTTTATTATTCGGCGAATTTTCATCTGGGCGTTATAAGGGAGCAAGAGGGCAAACCAGAAGAGGCGCAACTCCATTACAGAGAAACTCTGGCCGGGTTCCCGGAGCATTACAAGGCGGCCCTCGGACTTTCCAGAATGGCGTCAGCCGGATCGGCGCCATGAAAATAGTAATCGCCAATTGTGTCGGGATAGATAGCGACGGCTGGTTCATTATTCCATATCCAAGCCGCTGGACGACTTCGGCCAAAGATCATAGCGATGCGTTCACCTATTATCCAAAAGACCTCGGATATCTGACAGCGCTGTTAAAGCAAAACACCAATCACAAGGTGAAGCTTGTAGACGCCTGCCTCGACAGGCAGAACAAAGAAGAGTACGCCGAGACGATAATAAAAGAAAAACCGGACTGGCTCGTCATGGAAAGCTCCACGCGCACATTTAATGAAGATATCTGGGTAGCGCAAGAAGTGAAAAAAGAGATCGGAGCAAAAATCATGATGACAGGACAGCATCCAAGCGCGTTTGCGGACGAAACATCAAAGCATTGCGACGTAGTTATCAAAGGTGAGTACCTGGCCCCGGCGCTTCACTTTTTTAATCACGGCGGGAACGGCGCCGGTTCGGGAGTAATAGACTTTAATAAAACCAACCTTATGGATGTGTCGCGATTACCGTTTCCAGAGGATGTCGATGTCAGCCGATACGATTACGCCCTTAAGGCCGACCCGATATGTCGTTACAGGGAAATCCAGTTATACACGTCAAGAGGATGTCCTTACAGTTGCGTTTTCTGCGTAGCCAGCCATACATATTACGGCGGCCCGGACTGGAGGCCGAGACCTGTCAAATCGATTATTGGCGAGATGCGCTTTCTCTATGAAAAGTATCCTGAGCTTGAGGGGATGTTTTTTGATGATGAAATCCATAACGCCAGCATAAAAAGAGTAAAAGAGCTGTCCAAAGCGATTGTCAAGGCGGGCTTTGATGACAGACGCTACAACGCGATGTGCGCCTACCATACCTTCGACCGCGAGTCGCTGGAGCTTATGAAAAGAGCGGGCTACTACCTGGT
>DRJW01000277.1 GCA_011052055.1 Nitrospirota bacterium | reverse complement strand
GTGCCCTTATATCGGCGCCATTTGTATTTGCAATATGATCGGGTTCTATTATGTCCGGCAAGCCCCCTACCATCCTCCTCCCTCATAGACATCCCTTACTCAGATTGCTATACTCTAGCGTTTTAACAATTTAGGAATTTTTCAAGTGTTTGAAGGGTTACACGACAGGTTTGAAGGGGTCGTAAACCGCCTTAAAGGGCTTCACAAGCTGACGGATGAAAATATCGGCGAAGCTCTGCGCGAGGTGCGGATCGCCCTTCTTGAGGCGGATGTCAACGTCGGCGTGGTAAAAGCGTTTATCGCTTCTATCAAAGCCGAAGCGCTCGGCGCAAAAACCATTAAGGGAGTCAATCCGGGCCAGCAGATTATAAAAATAGTCCACGACGGCCTCGTCGACATCCTCGGCGGCGAGACAGTCAGCCTGAAAATGGCCGAACATGGGCCGACTGTGATCCTGATGACCGGGCTACAAGGCTCTGGTAAAACAACCTCCACCGCCAAGCTCGCGCAATATGTGGTAAAGCAGGGCTACAAGCCGATGATGGTCTCCACCGACATATACAGGCCTGCCGCCCTTGAGCAGTTGAAAGTTTTAGGGGAGCAGATACAAATTCCCGTCTTCGAGGCGGCTGGCGGCACAGCCCCTATCAAGATCGTTCGCGGCGCCGTAAAGGAATTGAAAACTCAGAACTGTAACGTCCTTCTCGTCGACACCGCAGGTCGGCTACATATCGACGAGTCGATGATGGATGAGTTGAAAAATATTAAAGAGGAGTTAAAACCAGACGAAATCCTTTTCGTGGCCGATTCGATGACCGGCCAGGACGCTGTAACCACAGCAGGCGCGTTCAATGAGAAAATCGGGATGACCGGCGTTATCTTAACCAAACTAGACGGCGACACGCGGGGCGGCGCGGCTCTTTCCATCAAGAAAGTCACAGGCGCTCCTATAAAGTTCATGGGCCTCGGCGAGAAAATAGAGCCGATAGAGCCTTTCCATCCAGAGCGGGTCGCCGGGCGTATCCTGGGCATGGGCGATGTCTTGACCCTCGTAGAAAAAGCGCAGGAGAATATAGATGAGAAAAAGGCCGAGGCGCAGGCGCTGAAGATGATGTCGGCCACGTTCGATCTTGGCGACTTTCTTGAGCAGTTGAAAATGATAAAAAAAATGGGGCCGCTCGACCAGATTATGAAGATGATTCCCGGCATGAGCGGAGCGCTCAAAGGTGTCGATCTCGACCCTTATGAGCTGACCCGGACGGAGGCCATCATAACTTCCATGACTCTAAAAGAGCGGGCTTCTCCTGGTATCATAAACAGCTCCAGAAAGCGGCGCATCGCAAGAGGGAGCGGCACGGAGATGCTGGAAGTGAACAGGGTCTTGAAAAATTTCCATAAATCGAAAAAAATGATGAGAAATATGGGTAGAATGAAAAAGGGCAAAGGTAAAGGCGCCAACCCGTTCGAGGGTCTGGGGCTTATGCAATAATGGTGACGATATAAAATCTAATATTAAGGAGAATTTTTGTGCCGGTAATTTTAAGATTAAAGCGGATGGGCGCCAAGAAAAAACCGATCTACAGGATCGTTGCGGCTGACTCTCGCAAGAGCCCTAATGGAAAGTTTCTGGAGACGCTGGGGCATTACGACCCGAACATCGCCGAAAATCAGGTGAGGGTCAACAAGGAGCGTGTGGACCACTGGTTGAAACAAGGCGCCCAGGTTTCTGACACCGTGGGCAGTCTTCTCAAAAAGCAGGGCGCGTAGCCTGGCCTCAGGCTCGCCCTCTAACAATATCCGCGTAAGGAGACGCCCAATGAAAGCGCTACTTGAGCATATGGTAATCGAACTCGTCGACAATCCCGATCAGATCAAAATAGAAGAGATGACCGGGGACAAGGTGACTACTCTTGAGTTGAGAGTCGCCCCGGAGGATCTTGGAAAAGTGATCGGCAGGAGAGGGCGGACTGCTGGGGCGATGCGGCTTATTTTATCCGCCGCCGCCACAAAAGAGCAAAAACGGGCTGTTCTGGAAATCCTCGATTAATCGCCCCGGAGCGGCGGCGCGCCTAACAAGGGCCTGATGGGCCGGACTGGGCATGTAGATAGCCAGACAGGGCCCACGATACCCGGACAGGGGCATGGCCGGACAAGGGCCTGATGGGCCGGACGGGGCAACCGATGGCCGGACACGGACGAGCCCGTTTATGGCGGAGATCGACTGCGCCAAAGACCGGAAGACGCGGAGTCTGAAAAATTGAAAATCAAGATAGGAAAGCTCCACCGGCCCCACGGAGTGGATGGCGAAATAAAATTTCACTCTTTTTTCGAACACGATGTGGTCGAAAATCTTACAGGCTCGGTCATCACTCTTGTTCCAGACAATGGCAAGCCTGCTTTCGATATAAAATTCGCTTCTATAAGGCCAGGCCCAAAACATGACATCGCAAAATTCGACGGTGTAAACTCGCCTGAACAGGCGGGACGCCTGACAAATTGCGACGTTTTCGCGCCGAGAGAGAAAATGCCAGACCTTCCGCAGGGACGCTATTATTACGAGGAGGTCGTAGGCCTGCCTGTGTTCCACCCCGGTGGGGCGGCGCTTGGAATTCTGACCGGGTTTTTTTCCGCAGGCGACAAGGATGTCTGGGCGATCAAAACCGGCGATGGCGCGGAGTTGCTTGTGCCGTGTCTTCCTGAAACGCTAAAGGAGGTCGATCTTGAGGGGCGAAGAATCGTCATGAAACCATTAGATGGGATGGACTGACAATATGCGGTTCG
This sequence comes from Nitrospirota bacterium, assembly GCA_011052055.1. Lineage (GTDB taxonomy): Bacteria > Nitrospinota_A > UBA7883 > UBA7883 > UBA7883 > DRJW01. The sequence continues at coordinate 55 of DRJW01000277.1, read as the reverse complement.
ATATAGTGACAACTTTTCCAGAGATGTTCTCCGGTGTCTTCGACGCGTCTGTTAT
>DRJW01000276.1 GCA_011052055.1 Nitrospirota bacterium | reverse complement strand
CTTAAGCTCTTGGTTTATCAGTACAATTATTGTTTACAATACCTGATTGAACTGGCTAGAATACCTTTCATTCAACGGGGTCGAAAACAATAAGGATTCACCTTTGCTATTATAATCTGATTTCAGGTCACCAATGGATATTGCGACTATCATAGGGCTTTTGCTGGGCGTGGGCCTTTTAGGCTCGGCCATGTCTTTGGGCGCGGGCGGTCTCGGCTCATTTATAGACGTTCCCAGCGTTCTTGTGGTTATAGGAGGCACAATCGCCGGCACTTTAATCATGTTCCCGATATCATCGGTGCTGACAAGCTTCCGCACTTTGATGAAAACCTTCATCAATAAACCCCAGTCCACGGCGAAGACAATCAGCGTGATGGTGAAACTTGCGGCCAAAGTCCGCAAAGACGGTGTGCTGGCTCTGGAAAAGGAGAAAGTTGACGACTCTTTTCTGGAAAAAGCTATCCGGCTTTTAGTGGACGGAATAGACCAGGCGACAATCAGAAGCATGCTCGACAACGAGGTTTCGGCGATCCAGGAGCGTCATTACAACGGCGCCCAGGTGTTCGAGCAGATAGGCACTCTGGCGCCCGCTTTCGGCATGATAGGCACCCTTATCGGCCTGGTCCAGATGCTCCAGTCTCTTTCAGATCCGGCGGCCATCGGCCCGTCTATGGCGATCGCCCTGATTACCACTCTTTACGGCGCTTTAATCGCCAACCTTCTGGCTATTCCATTCGCAAAAAAACTTACGATCCGAAGCAAAGAGGAGACTTCCTTAAAAGAGCTCATCATCGAAGGTGTAATTTCCATGTCCAAAAAGGAAAATCCGAACCTTATGAAATCGAAGCTGAACGTTTTCCTGGCTCCTAACATTCGCATTGAATAACATTTAAAAAAGTTTTGCGCCATGGGTAAAAGGAAAAACCCGATTTTCGAGGGCGCCCCAATGTGGATCGTCACTTTCGCCGATCTGGCCACGCTTCTTCTCACCTTCTTTGTCCTGCTTTTATCATTCGCGAATACAGACATCATCAAGTTCCGCGAGATGCTCGGCTCGGTGCAGGGAGCTTTCGGCGTCAAAATCGAGCGCCAGGGGGAATTCCAGGACACTCTTACCGGTGAAGGGACTGTTGATAAAGAGAAAAAAAAGGAAGAGGAAAAAAAAGAAAAAGCGTTAATACGACAATTCGACAAAGTTAGCCAAACGGTTAATAAAGCGGCTGTCGAATCGAAAATGAAAGACGACGTTGAAATTTTATCGACGCGCCGGGGAATGGTTATACGCGTTAAAGGGGAGGCTCTTTTTAAATCCGGAGCGACGAAAATAAACCCTAAATCGACGCCGATTCTAAACAGCCTGGCCGATATACTGAAAAAAACCAATTTCACTGTCAAGGTGGAAGGGCATACAGACAACGTTCCCGTCAAAATCAGGAGCGCTTCCCTCTATAAATCCAACTGGGAGATATCCGGCGTTCGCGCGTCTGTGATCGTCCGGTATCTTATTTCCAGAAAAGTAAACCCTGCAAATCTGTCTGCGGTAGGATATGGTGGCATATCGCCGGTCAAGTCCAACGATACCGCCGAAGGAAGAGCGAAAAACCGGAGGGTGGAGTTTCTTGTCAACAAACCTAAACCATGATGGAAAAAAAACCGGCCAAAAATAAAACGCTTGCGATTCCCTGTCCGCAATGCACGATCAAGGCCAAGGTGCCGGTCGATCGGATCACTAAAGAAGGGCTGATCTACGCCTGTCCGAAATGTAAAACAAGTATTCTGGCGGCCAGGACAGAGAAAGGCGTGTCGGTGCGGCGCGCCACCGTCGCGGAAAAAATGGATCGGGAGAGCGCGCCTACGGCAAAGGATATACCAGCCGAAATAATTAAAGGCGCGCCTTCATGGATCGTCACTTTCGCCGATCTGGCGACACTTCTTCTGACCTTTTTCGTTCTTATGCTCTCGTTCGCCAACATGGACATAGTAAAGTTCCAGGATCTGATGGGGTCTGTGCAAGAGGCGTACGGCGTGACAAAAGCGGAGCGCGGCCAGTTTCAGGCTGTATCAAAAGGCAGATTCGCCGATGTTGACAGCAATATAAAAAAATCTCCGGAAGTGGTGGCGCGTGAAAAACTGGTGGATATAATTTACGACTCGGTGATCCGGGCCGGGTTTAAGACAAACGCCTCGATCACATCCACCGACGAGGGGGTCCGTGTAAGAATCAAGGGGAGAGCTTTGTTCGATCCGGGAAAATCGGAGCTTCGCCCTGAAAGCTCCGATTTTCTAAAAGAGCTGTCAGTCGTCATCAAGACCACCAAAGACCTTATCGTCGTGGTGGAAGGGCACACGGACAACAGGCCGATTCACACAAAAAGGTTCCCCTCCAACTGGGAGTTGTCCACGCTTCGCGCCTCTAAAGCGCTGGAGCGGATGTTACAGCTCGGAGCCCCTGCCGACAGGATGTCCGCCGCCGGGTACGCCGATACAAGGCCCTTGTTCCCGAACGATCGTGAAGAGACGAGGCCCCTTAACCGCCGGATCGAATTTCTATTCAAGAGAGGGTAGCTGTTATGAGACAGATATTGGTTTTGCTGGCTGTATTCGCGCTTTTCACCGTCGGCGCCTGCTCAAAAGAAAAAACCACCGACCTGGCGCAGGAAGTGGCGGCGCAAAAAGAGATCGTGGAAATCAAGCTTCTCATAAAGGATGGAAAAAATGAGCTTGCTGATAAAAAGCTCGCTCAGCTTAAAGAGCGGTTCGGCCATACAAAAACTTACGAGGAAGCTAGACAAAATCTTCTGAGCGCCGGGTTGTCGTCAGGCTCTCGAAAATTAGCTGTTACCGGGAAGAGGCTCATCAAGCTTGAAAATCTTCTGCTTGACTATCGAAAGGAGACCGGCGAATGGCCTGCCCCGGGAGCGATCGCAAAGCCTTTGGACGCATGGGACAACGAGCTTTACTGGATCGTCGCGGGGCCTGGCAAAAATTACGATCTATTAATCATTTCTTCAGGCAAAGATGGCGATCCGGGAACCGGGGACGACCTTATAGCCGTCTGGGTGGCCCCCGAGCTGGATAAGAAAAAATCTAAAGCCGACCGCAAAGGAAAAGGCGCCGAATCCGATTCGAAAAAAAAGCTTGAAGAGAGCGCATCGGTTGTCATGACTATTGAAGACTTGATGAACCTGGAAAGTGAGACTGGCGCTCCGAATGACAGGGACATGACGCTCAAACAGTTCAAAACGGCTGGCAAGGCAAGCAAAAAATCGGGCCAGCGAAGGCAGGGGGAAACTATAATGTCCCTCGAAGAGATTAAAAACAAATTATAGTTGTCGATTGTTTCCGGGTGGATTAGGCTGAAAAATGAAATTAACATTTAAATCAGCGAGGTGATGCCATGAGCGAGATTGTCGGGCTTTTCGGACGCCAGATTTTTGATTCCAGGGGAAATCCGACCGTTGAAGTCGATCTATTTTTAGAGTCGGGCGCTTTCGGGCGGGCGGCGGTTCCCTCCGGCGCTTCTACAGGCTCACGCGAAGCGCTGGAGATGCGCGACGGCGGTAAGCGCATGTATCAGGGCAAAGGCGTCTCCAAAGCGATAGCCAATGTAAACAAGAAAATCGCCCCTCATCTTATCGGTGTCGAGGCTTCGGACCAGGCGGCGGTGGATGGTTTGATGCTGGAGCTAGACGGCACAGAAAACAAGAAAAAGCTTGGGGCCAACGCCATGCTTGGCGTATCGCTGGCTGTGGCCAAAGCCTCCGCTGAAGACGCAGGCCTTCCACTCTATCGTTATATAGGCGGCTGTAACGCCAAACAACTGCCTGTCCCCATGATGAACATTATTAACGGCGGCGCGCACGCAGACAACAACGTGGACATCCAGGAGTTCATGATAATGCCCACCGGCGCGAAAAACATAGCAGAGGCGCTTCGTTTTGGATCCGAGATTTTCCATAGCCTCAAAAGCGTCCTTAAAAACAAAGGGCACAACACATCCGTCGGCGATGAAGGGGGATTCGCCCCCGACCTTCGGAGCAACTCAGAAGCTATCGAAATTATCCTCGAAGCTGTTCACAAGGCTGGATACAAGGGGGGTAAACAGATAATGCTGGCGATGGACCCGGCCGCTTCGGAGTTTTATAAAAACGGCAAGTACGTTATGGCCGCCGAGAAAAAGCCGAGGAAAACATCTGACGAGATGATTAAATTCTACGAGAACCTGGTAAGGCAATACCCGATAGTCTCGATAGAGGACGGCCTGGCCGAAGGCGATTGGAAAGGATGGAAAGCTATGACCGAGGCGCTTGGGTCGAAAATCCAGATCGTGGGCGACGACCTGTTCGTCACCAACACAAAAATCCTCTCCAAAGGAATCGAAATGGGAGTCGCCAACTCCATTCTGATCAAGGTGAACCAGATCGGAACGCTGACCGAGACGCTAGACGCGATTGAAATGGCGAAAAAGGCCGGCTATACCAGCGTCATAAGCCACAGGTCGGGAGAGACGGAAGATACGTCCATAGCCGATATCGCTGTGGCCACGAACGTAGGACAGATAAAAACAGGCTCAATGAGCAGGACAGACCGGGTCGCCAAATACAATCAGCTTCTCAGGATTGAAGAAGAGCTGGGCGCGTCAGCTCAATACGGGGGAAAGGGCGTTTTTTATAGCGTTGGGCGGTGACTTGCCTCATAATTAGCCAATGGAGCGCAATAAACCGAGAGCTTTTTTAGGGTTATCTATAATATTTTTCCTTGTGGTGGGCGCCACCGCATACTACAAGGAGAATGGATTGGTCGATGTCGGCAAGCTTCACATGGAAATAGCCTCCGTTAAGAGTCAAATTAAGAAATACTATCTCGAAAACAACAATATCAGGCGCGCGCTCGTTTCCCTGAACAAAAGCGATGACCGGGTGGAAGCCATAGCCCGTGAACAGTTGGGCCTTGTCAAACCGGGGGAGGTTGTGTACGAGTTTATAGACGCCGACAAACTGGTCAACTGAAAGCCCTGGATACAATCCCCTTGAATCCCTTGTTTTCTTCAGCCGCCATCGCCCCGCCAAAATGGCCGCTCCCGTCGAAAAGTCTTTACAATAGTAGCTCCTATCTGTTACTAATAGCCGGTTACTTGGAGATTTATAAAAGTAGAGAAGAGAGGAAAGTCATATGAGTGTCATAAAGGAGCGGAAAGCCGAAATAATCGGGAAATTCCGCGCCAATGAAAAGGACACGGGATCCGCAGAAGTGCAGATCGCTCTATTATCCGAGCGTATCACCAATTTAACCGAGCACTTCAAAACCCACAAAAAGGATCACCACTCGCGCCGAGGCCTGTTACAGATGGTAAATCGGCGCCGCAGACTTCTTGATTACATCAAGAAAAAGGAGATTGAGCGCTACAAGTCGATAATCAGCGCGCTTGGAATCCGCCGATAAGGTCTTTTCGAGGGTTTTCTTTACATACCAGCAACCGGCGCCGTGTGTATATCAAATCTAAAGGCGGCCCCGCCGCCAGACACCAGACGCCAAACGCCATCACGATGATTTACAGAAAGAATTGAGGGAAATGCAAGATGCAAGCTGAAAGAGTAGAACTGCAGATAGGAGACAGAGTCCTTTTTATTGAAAGCGGGGCGCTGGCCAAACAAGCGGCCGGGTCCGTTGTCGTCGGCCTGGAGGAGACAATAATTCTCGCCGCCGTGAGCGCCGCCGATGAAGGCAGGGAAGGTATCGACTTTCTACCTTTAACGGTGGATTACCGGGACAGGACATCCGCCGCCGGGCGCATTCCGGGCGGTTTTTTCAAGCGGGAGGCCCGCCCTTCCGACAGGGAAACGTTGATATCGAGACTGGTTGACCGGTCGATCCGGCCTATGTTCGCCAACGGTTACTCCAACGAAACGCAGGTGATTATAAATCCTCTTTCTTTCGATTTTGAAAACCAGACCGATGTGTTGGCCCTGACCGGCGCGTCCGCCTGCATTATGCTCTCTCATCTTCCTTTTTTCACTCCTCTGTCCGGTGTGCGCGTAGGAAGGGTGAACGGCGAGTTTGTCTGCAATCCAACCATCCCGCAGATGGAGGAGTCGAACCTGAATCTTCTGCTTTGCGGATCGGAGGAATCGCTTGTGATGGTAGAAGGCGGCGCAAGCGAGATTCTGGAAGACGACCTGATAGAAGCTATGGAGTTCGGCCATGACTGGATCAAAAAGATATGCCGCATACAAACCGATCTGGTCGCGAAAATAGGTAAAACCAAAGCGGAGGCCCCGGAGATAGCCGAGCTTGCCGAGGTGGATGAGATACGTAGCAAAGTCGAAGGCTCCCTCAAAGAGGCGGTCACCACTGCTGGCAAGTTTGCGAGGTCGGCGGCCATTAAAAAAGTACGCAACGACGCCATCTCAGAACTTATGGGCGATACAGATGACGATCAGAAAAAAGGCGCCTATAAAGAAGCGTTCGGCGCAGTCCAGAAAAGCTTCATAAGGGAGATGATCCTGAACGAAGGGAGCCGCGTGGATGGCAGATCGCTGACCGAAGTCCGCGAGATAACCATCGCTGTGGACGCGCTTCCGCGAACTCACGGATCGTGCCTGTTCACCAGGGGTGAGACCCAGGCGCTGGTTACCACCACGCTCGGCACCGGTCAGGACGAGCTTACGCTCGATAACCTCGAAGGCCGCTCGACCCGCTCTTTTTACCTGCACTACAATTTCCCGGCGTTTTGCGTGGGCGAGGTGAAACGAATGATGGGGCCGGGCCGCCGGGAGATCGGGCATGGATCGCTCGCCGAGCGCGCTATGGATCCTATGATGCCAGACGCCGAGAAGTTCCCCTATACGATCCGTGTGGTTTCAGAGATTCTGGAGTCGAACGGATCATCGTCGATGGCCACCGTATGCGGCGCGTCTCTTAGCCTTATGGACGCTGGCGCGCCGATTAAAAACGCCGTGGCGGG
>DRJW01000275.1 GCA_011052055.1 Nitrospirota bacterium | reverse complement strand
TTTGTCTTGAGCGAGGAGCCGGACAGTTTTTCCACAATCCAGATAAAAAATCGCCCTATCCCGGATCCTATATAGTCGATCTTTAGAATATCGAGAAATTTCCTCTGCCTGTCTCCTTTAAACAAAGTTCCAACATCCAGAAACCTCGCCGCCATCATCGGGATCAGCGTGACAGAGACAATCAGCGAGACCACAACCGAGCAGGAGATAGCGATGGCTATATCTTTAAATAGCTGGCCCGACTCTTCTTTTATAAAAATAATCGGAATAAAAACCGCCAGCGTGGTCAGCGTTGAGGCCAGAACCGCCCCCCACACCTCCAGCGAGCCTTCCAGCGCCGCCTTCGCCCTATCTTTACCCATCTGAAGGTGGCGGTAGATATTCTCCAGCACAACAATGGCGTTATCGACCACCATCCCGACGGCGAACGCCATTCCAGCGAGCGATACGATGTTCAGGCTTCTGCCGAACAGGCCGAGCAGGCTAAAACCGGCCATGATGACAATCGGAATCGAAACGCCAATAATCAGTGTGCTCCGAAACGATTTGAGAAAAAGCATGAGTACGGCGACGGCGAGAAATGAGCCGTAACCGAGGTTTGAGACCACAAAATTTATCGACTCCCATATATAATCAGAGGAATCGTAGCTTTCGTATATGGCGACCCCCTGGGATTTGAGCGCTTTGTTGATTTTTTTTATGGTCGATTCGACATCTTCGACAACCTGAATCGTGTTCGACCCGGTTTTTTTCACTATGCCGAACGCGATAGCCGGCTGGCCCATGATCCGCACCATGGCGGTTCGCTCTTTGAATGTGTCATAGACCCTGGCCACGTCGCGGATATAAACGGGAGCTCTGTCCCGATCTTTTTTTATGATTACCGACTCTATGTCGCGTATATTTTTAAACAGCCCCACCGTGCGGACAAGATACCGGCGCTTGCCCTGGTCTATATGCCCGCCGCGCACATTCATGTTTTCGCGGGCCAGGGCCAGCCCGACATCTCTGACATTCAACCCTCTGGCCGACAACGCCTTGAAATCGACAACAACCTGTATCTCGCGCTCCTCGCCGCCATAAACGCGCACCTCGGCCACGCCTTCGATCCGCTCAAACTTCGGAACAATAAAGTCGTCGCCCACCTGGCGCATCTTGTTGACCGGCATGGAGCCGCGCATGGTCGCCCAGTAGATAGGCCTTCTTTCGGAGCTGGTGCCGGCGTAGATGATCGGCTCTTCAGCGTCTTCTGGCCAGTCTTTTATCCTCGCCAGCCGTTTTATAATATCGACCACGGCGATGTCTTTGTTGACGCCCCACTCGAACTCCAGCTCAACGTTGGATCTGCCTTCGGTGGAGGAGGACGTAAGCCTTTTGAGCCCCTCGACAGCCTGTAGCTTTTCTTCCATCGGAATTGTGATCTGCTCCTCTACTTCCTGGGGGGCCGCGCCTGGATAGGTGGTGGTTATCTTGATTTCCGGTTTGTCTACGGTCGGTTTCATCTGGATCGGTATTTTGGAAAGCGACAGGGCGCCGAACAGTCCCACCAGAAGCGTCGTCACAATTACTGTGACCGGGTTTCGAATGGAAAACTGGATGATCCACATAGGCTTTAATGGGGCGGGAAGCCGGTCAAAGCTTTTTCTCGCCCGCCACCATCACCATCTGCCCGTCGCGAAGAATTTCGTTGCCGGAGACAATCAGCTTCATCCCCGCTCTGATGTTTCCTTTCGCCACAACCCACTCCCCATATTGCCTGCCAAGGGTGACAGGATACGATTTTACTTTGCCTTCCTTGTCGGCGGTGAACACCAGCGCTTTTCTGAACCTCCAGACCACTGCGTCTCGCGGTATCAGGAGCGCCTTTTTTT
>DRJW01000274.1 GCA_011052055.1 Nitrospirota bacterium | reverse complement strand
CGCTCAGCTTACAACCAAACAGAGATCCTCCCCACTCTTGTCTTCCGGGCCGGTTTTTCTCTTGCAGGCGGTTACACGCAAGTTGAAGTCACCCGCAAAATCAACTTTTTTTATTGGACGCAACAGCCAGTAATACATATAATTTAATGTCTGGCGTATTATCCGCTTAGTTGGCTGGGAATAACGCCAGAATGGAATTAGGTTGAATATAAACGGGCAAACATTTCATGGCTCAGGCGACAGAGAAAAAGAGCGCATTCAGAAAAAGCGTGCAGGATTCCTCCTCTGGTGTGCTGTTAGGCCAGCTTTTAAGTAAAGACGGCCAGATCACCCGCTCCCAGTTCAAGGAAGCCGAAGAGATTCACAAAAAGAAAAAAGAGCGTATCGGCAAAGTCCTGCAAAAACTCGGATATGTCGATGAAGATACGATAGTCAAATTTATTTCGCGCCATCTGACGATCCCGATAACCAACATTGAAGACGACAAGCCGGACGAAAAACTTTTGAAGCTTATTCCCTGGGAGACAGCCAAAGAGCATATGGTGTTCCCGATAAGGTCCGACGGAAAAAACCTGAGCGTCGCCATGATAGACCCTACCAACCATGGAGCGATCGAGGTGGTCGGATCGCAGGCCAGGCAGGTTGTCAAACCATCGGTTATCACCGAAAAAGACTTGATAGAGGCTTTCAGGAAATACTACAAGATTTCAGATGAGGAATATGAGGCTTTAACGAAAATCGACGAAGTTGAAGAAGACACATCCGATGATGGCGGCGTAAATATGGATACGTACGACGACATCGGCGGCATCATCTCCGACGCCACAGACGAGATTGATACCGTAGGCGGCGAGGAGGAGGAGGACTCCGACCAGCTCGGCAACGCGGGGGACGCGGCGATCATAAAGCTGGTCAACTCGATCCTTCTGAAATCTATCAATGAAGGAGCTTCAGATATTCATATCGAACCGTTTGAGAAGACTTTTCAGGTAAGGTTTCGGATGGACGGCACACTGCACAAAGTGATGAACCTTCCCCCAACTATCAAAGCGGCGCTTATTTCCCGTCTCAAGATCATGGCGAGCCTGAATATCGCCGAGAAACGCCGTCCTCAGGATGGCCGTATCAAGCTTAAACTGGGCAGAGGCAAATCCATCGATTACCGTGTCAGCGTGCTTCCCACCCTCTTCGGCGAATCGATTGTCATGCGCCTTCTGGATCAGTCAAAGCTTCAGATAGACATGACCAAACTGGGATTCAGCCGGAAGATGCTGGATCGGTTTATGAAACTTATTGAAAGGCCCCAGGGGCTTGTTCTCGTCACAGGGCCTACAGGATCCGGTAAAACAAACACCCTCTATTCGGCGGTGAACATTCTCAACAAACCGGACGTTAAAATTCTGACGGCTGAAGACCCGGTGGAATTCAACTTCGCCGGCATCAACCAGGTCAACGTCAGGGCGGAAGTGGGGCTGACCTTCGCTTCTGCTCTAAAATCGTTTTTAAGACAGGATCCGGAAGTCATCCTCATAGGTGAGATCCGCGATATGGAAACAGCGGAGAACGCCATTAAGGCGGCCATGACAGGGCACATGGTCTTCTCCACACTGCACACAAACGACTGCCCCTCCACGATCGGGCGTCTTCTGGACATCGGCGTCCCCGGTTATATGATAGCCTCTTCTTTAACTGTGGTTCTCGCTCAAAGGCTTTTGCGCCGCATCTGCTCCAAGTGCGTTCAGGAAGTCAAACCAGACCAGCAACAGCTGATAAACGCAGGTGTGGATAAGGAGGAAGTGGCCGATTTCAAGCTTTTCAAAGGCAAAGGATGCCCCGCCTGCGGGGGCACAGGATACAAAGGCAGGCTCGGCGTGTTCGAGATGATGGAAGCTACTTCGACGATAAAAGACGCCATGACCGCCCAGGTCGAAGAGTCCCAGCTACGCAAGATCGCCATAAAAGAAGGGATGTGGACCTTGAGACAGGACGCTCTTGATAAAGCCAAACAAGGTATGACCGATATCGACGAAGTGCTGGGCAAGACGGTTTTGGTCAAAGAGGCCCTGCCGGCTTACCTGCTTAATCCAGACGAGCTCACTTTTGAAAACGGCGACCTGATTGTAAAAGAGGGAAACACCGATAAGAACTTCTACCAGTTGCTTCAGGGAAACCTGGTTATTATCAAAGGCGGCAGGATAGTTGGAGACATTTCACAGCCAAGCGAATATTTCGGCGAGATGTCGGCTTTGATGGATCAGCCAAGAACCGCCACCATAAAATCGAAAGGTAAAAGCATTGTGAAGGTTTTCCCAGGCGACAAGCTTAAGCAGACACTTGAAAATTATCCAGAGATCGCCTTAAAAATAATACGCTCCCTTGTCATGCGTCTCACCGAAGCGGACAAAAAGCTTTCCAAAATAGGCGACCGGGTTTAAAACTGCGGTAATGTCCCTTTTCTTCAGGCTTCATATCTCCTTTTTATACCTTTTTCTTGTGTTTTGCGCCGGACACTCATCGGCCCAGGAAACTGCGGGCGTCAGCATATCTTTGGACGAAGCTGTGTCAGCCGCTCTAAAAAATAACTTCGAGATAATCCTGCAAAGGGTGGCCACCGATATAGCGCGCCATGACACGACGATAGCCGATTCAGGATTCGATACAATATTTGGAGCGGAAGTAAATACTGAAAGCACCAGAAACCCAGGTATATCAGTCTTCTCCGATCCTGAAATCACCGAGACAGATCTGATGAACAGCTCGGTCTCGCTTTCTCGCAAAAGCTATCTGGGCGGCCAATATAAACTATCTTTGGATGTAGGGCGGTTTGAGACGAATTCGACATTTCAGAGCATAAACCCTAGCTATAGCTCCGCGCTGAAGCTGGAAATCGCCCAGCCGCTTCTTAAGAACGCCGGGAAAAAAGCGAACCGGTGGCGAATACTTATCAGCCAAAATAACGAGTCGATCTCTTTTCAAAGACTGCGCGCAAAACTCAACGACACTATCACCGAGATAAGTGAGACATACTGGGAATATGTTTTTCTGACTGAAAACCTGAAAGTGTCTCAGGAGTTTTTAGAACGCGCCAGAGACCTTGAGAGAAGAGTCCGGGTGCAGGTGGAGGTCGGCTCACTGGCTCCCATAGAGATAATTCAGGCTCAATCTTCGGTGGCTTCCCGTGAGGAGCTGGTGATTGAAGCTGAAAATAATGTAGACGCGATGGGAGACCGTCTGTTACGGCTGATGAACCCATCGGACGATTCTCCGATATGGCTGTCGAGGATAAAGCCGGAGGATGATCCAGAGATGCCTTACAAGGCTTTCGATCTGCGTGAGAGCACAGCGGCGGCGCTTGAAAAAAGGCCCGAAATAAGCATAGCCAAAAAAGAGCTTGAAAATCAGAACATAGAGCTTGTTTACTATAAAAACCAGAAATGGCCGTCTCTGGATCTCGTCGGGTCTTTCCGCCTCAATGGCGTGAGGGGCCCCGCCCGGCCCATAGCGAGCTTCAGCACTGGTGAGATACTGGTATCGAGCCTTGACGGCGGACTGTATAACAGCCTTTCGGACGCCTATTCCGGAGAGTATTACGATTATAAAATTGGCCTCAGGCTCACTTATCCTCTCGGAAACAGAAGCGCCAAAGGCGCGCTGGCAAAAGCCTCTCTATACGCTAAAACCTCTCTGATAAAGCTCAAAAGCCTGGAGAGGGACGTGACCCTGGAAGTCAGGAACGAAGCCCGGAATGTAGAAAAAAGCATAAAGCAGATCGACGCCTCTTCCGCCGCCAGACTTCTTGCTGAAAAAAAACTGGAAGCCGAAATACGCAAGTTCGAGGTAGGCTCATCTACGTCCTTTAACGTCCTTGAATTTCAGAAAGATCTGGCCGCAGAGCGGAGCCATGAGCTCAGAGCAAAAGTCGAGTATCGCAAAGCGGTCGCAAGGCTACATAAAGCGACGGGAGACACGCTGGACGCAAGCGGAATTTCTTTCGAATCGTTTAAAAACAAATAGCTTTTTTAACTGTCTCTGGTATGTCGGGCAAATTACTTGACGGATCTATCCTTCATCTGCCAAGCGTTCATTTTGATGACAGGGCGGACTCTTTCGCCGGCGGCGGCGGCGAATATCTTGAAATAGAGGCCGGCTATAAAAAGTTGTCGAGCCGTTCGCTTCTCATGGCCGGGGCCGGGGACGCTGTAATAATAGACAAGCTTCCTGATATAGAATATCTCGCCCGGCTTACAGCGTGCGGAGCCGGCGGCTGTATGCGTTTAGCTCCTTCGGCCAGTAACGGCTCAT
>DRJW01000273.1 GCA_011052055.1 Nitrospirota bacterium | reverse complement strand
TTCAGCCTGTAAGAGCCGCCGGCTATATCCGACGGGCCGAGAGCTTTGCGGACATTCGTTAACGATTGTGGCGAGATGAAAGTATCGGCGTGAAGGAACAGCAATATATCACCGGAGGCGATTAAAGCCCCCGCGTTCATCTGGAGCGCCCTTCCCTTATCGGATATGGCCACTCTAACCTGGTCCGGCGTCGCTATCTTCTCGTCTTCTCTGGCAAGGGCTACAATCAACTCCACATCGGGGGCCCCGTCGAGACACCGGACGACATGGCCGATATCCTTTTCCCTCCAGGCCGGGATTATGATGGAGATTAATTGAGGCGGCAAAAATCTTTTATGGTTTAAGCGCCTGGCGGGACGGAGCGCATTGTTAGCTTGAAATTTTTAAAGATATTATCTTTCATCTTCTTGATCAGTTTTGTCTCGTTTTCACTTTTTGGCGCGAAGATATCGAACATCTCCTTGTTGTTTGTGGAGAAACCGGGCTCTGTGCGCGATAGAACATCAAGAAGCCTGGGGAATCCATCTTTGATGGACAGCGCGTGGCAAAATGATTCTCCCCAGCTGGTGGTATAGAGTATATGAATAAAATCAGGCTCGGCGTTCCAGCGTTGTGAGGAAAAGTTCACTACCACCAGAATCCGTTTGACGTAAGCGCTTTTTAGCAATTCCTGGTTATCAAGGTCGCCTACATAGACAGGCGGTAGAACGCTCAGAATTTTCTGAGTAAGCGCGTGCAGATCCTTGAGCGAGACCGGCACATTTTTGTCGGAGATATAATAAAGTAGCGTTCCTTTGTAAAAAATCTTGTTCTGGGTAAGCCACATTATCAGGCTGACTATATCGGCCCCTTTTTTGAACAGAAAACGATCCACACGCTGTTTTTTAGCGACTGTGTTTACGATGTCGCTTCTGTAAATCTCCCACGTGACCGGACGGCCCATTTTAAATTTCGGATAAAAGGTAATCGATTCGAGCTCCTTGCTTTCGTCCATGACCCTTTTAACGAATTCGATTTTGTCTTTATCTTTTTTATCGTAGATTGTGAAAAGTTTTCTACCGAGGATCGTAAGGTCTTTATCGGTTATAAGGCTTTTCACGTTGGGTTGCTTGTCTATGTCGTCTTTGAGCTCTTTGTACGTGTCGAGCATGAACTTGTGAACCTCAAAGGCGAGCCGCCCCATTTTCTCATGACCCCACTTTCTGAAATTATTGGCGTCTTTTAAAACGTGATCCTCCCATTTCCAGCGCCTGACGCACGCATTTAATGTGCGCTCTTTATACGAGAGGGACTTATCGCCCGCCACGCTGTTGACAGGGCTGTCCAGAGATTTCATGTAGAAGCATTTTTCCAGGCAGTGCGCCGCGTTTTTGCGCCCGGCCTTTACATAATGCCTTCTTATGGAGTCGAACATCAAAAGATAAGGGTCGGCCTGGTCTGATTGATCTGGATTGGCGTGGATCGCGCGCTTTATCACGTCGCAAAGGAGCCTGCTTTTCGAGCTGGATCCGATATAATTTTTCAGGAGAGCCATTTTTATGGCCGATTTATAGGGGCTGGAGATAGCTTTATTAAACTGCCAGAGCAAAGCCCCGAAAAGCTCACCGGTGGAAATCGTTTCTATATTTCCAAGATCTACCACTTCGTTTTTATCGATCTCGCCTTCTTCATATATCTTTCGGGCATGCTCCTCATATTCCTCATTCGTAAGTCCGGCTGGCAATATCCACCATAGCGGGTCTTTTCCCGTTACAAGGATTGTGGTCCGGTAAAACTCCTCTTTAAGTATGAGGGCCTGGGACGAGCCTGCCGATTCCTTGCCCGATTCGCCGAAATAATTGTTTCTGGTTTTTTCCTTGTCCGACGGAAAAAAATGAACCTCCACTTTTTTTTCTTCAGCCCATTTCTCGATATCCCGAAGTTTTTTCTTAAGGGCGTTAAGCTCCTTTTTCGAAAGCTTCGACTCGTCTATAACGACCCAGTAGTCAAAGTCGGAATTTTTTGTCTGCGCCACAGAGCCGATGGAGCCCATCAACAAAAGAGATTCTATCTGGGAATTGATGACCGGTTTGCTGGCCCTGTATTTAAAAAGATCGAAAGCGGGAATGAGCCGCCGCGCGAAGTTTAAATCTTCGTCCGAAGGCTCGTAACGGAACAGTCCTCCGCACTCTGGACACCCTTTTACATAACCTGGCAGATCGGGGCGGTTGTTGTGCAACAAGAAGGGGACGACACAAAAAGCCAGCTTGGACGGTTGGGGACTTATCTCAAGAGCCCTTTTAATCCTGTTATCGTTATAGGCGCGCCAGGCCCGGCGGTTTTGAACATATGAGACACGTTTCATGCAAGCTAATAATATAATCCAGGGGAGATTCGCTAAAGTTTAGCCACTTTTTCATAGGATCGTCCTTCAAGCTCCGATATATACTCGTCGGCCTTGAAAGCGGCGATGGCCGCGTCCCCCACTGCTGTGGAGACCTGGCGAAGAGGCGTGACCCGGCAGTCACCTGCGGCGAAAACACCGGGAATCGAAGTGGCCATGTTCACGTCCGTTATTATAAATCCTTGATCGTCTTTTTTACAGTCCACAAAGCTGGTATTGGGATTTATTCCCACAAAAACGAAAATTCCGTCTACCGCCAGGTCTCTCGTCTTACCCGACTCGATATCTTTTATTCTAAGCCCGGTCACGCCTGAATCGTCCCCCAGCGCTTCTTCAACGTTACTTTTCCAGCAAAACTCGATATTCTCTCTGGACATGATTCTGTCTTGTAGCACCTTTTCCGCCCGAAACCGGTCGCGCCTGTGGATATGATAAATTTTGTCGACGATCCGGGAGAGAAAGATCGATTCTTTTACCGCCGTGTCTCCCCCTCCTATGACCGCCACGGGCTTGTTCCGGTAAAAATTGCCATCACATGTGCCGCAAGTGGAGACACCGCGCCCCATAAACTCCATTTCGCCCTTGAATCCCAGATGTTTCGGCTCCGCGCCGGAGCAGATGACAACCGTTTTGGTTTTAATAGGATCCTTGGCGGTATGCATCACAAGCCCTTCATCCCCGGTTTCGATTTTTTTGACATTGGTGAAAACAAGCTCCGCTTTCACCGACTTGGCGTGATCCTCAAAATTTCTCATTAAATCAGGGCCGGATATCGATGGGAATCCAGGATAGTTCTCTATAATGTCGGAGACGGCTATCTGCCCGCCGACACCCAGTTTTTCTAAAATTACGGTTTTAAGGCCGGCCCGAATGGCGTAAATGGCCGCGCAAATTCCTCCTGGTCCCCCTCCTATGACAACGCAATCGTACATTTTCTACTGCCCTATTCAAAGATTATTCCACTTATTCTTGCGAGGAGTACCGCTCCTCTTTCCATGGATCTCCATGGTTATGGTAACCGTTTCTCTCCCAAAATCCTCGCTGATCCGAACCAAGAAACTCTATGCCTCTAACCCATTTGGCGGATTTCCAGGCGTATAATTTCGGGACAACCAGCCGCAGTGGAAAACCATGCTCTTTAGTGAGGTCGGCTCTGCTCCATTTTCTCGCGAAAATAACATCATCGTCGAGAAACTCCGCCAGCGAAAGGTTGGTAGTATAACCTTGTTCGCAATGGATGAGAACGAACTTCGCCTCCGGTTTTAGAACGACCAGATCGACGACCGTTCGGCTTTTCACACCTTCCCACATATTATCAAACCGGGACCAGGTTGTTACACAATGAAAGTCGGCTGTGATACGGTCATGCGGCAATTCCAGAAATTGTTCATAGCTTAACGCCACTTCCCGCTCCACAAGGCCGAAAATCCTGAAATCCCATGAGTTCGCGTCGAAATCGGGGATATCCCCGCAATGCAAAACCGGGAAATCCTCCGTCAGAGTCTGACCGGTCGGCAATCTGGGTTTGTCAGTCATTACGCGCATCCGCCTCTTGACGATCCTCGTCATCTCCGCCGCTTTTCTTTTTGCCCTTGATTTGCTTATAAATCGCCGGGATCAAGGCAATAACCCCAAGGAGCGCAAAAGAAATATAAAACCCCGCCCCCACTTTTTCCCCCGACGCCGCCTGGGCCGCCTTGGAGGCGGCGTTTGCGAAGACGAAGCTGGCCGGAATTATTCCTATCGCGGTTCCGATAAAATAATCACGGAACCTGACTTTGGTCAGGCCCGAAGCGAAATTTATCCCGTTGAAAGGGAATACAGGAACGAGCCTGATAAAAAGAATGAAATAGAGCCCGTTGGTTTCAATGCCTTTATCGAGTTTTTCAAACCAGTTGGCTTTTCCGAACATATCGGATATAAAATCGCGGGCCAGAAACCGGGCCACGAAAAAGGCGATGCTGGCGCCCAGCGTGGCGCCTATCACAATTAAAAGCGTTCCCAGGTAACTGCCGAACACAACTCCGCCGATGATTGTCAGTATGGTTCCCGGAACGCCCAGCGCCGAGGCCAGGCCGTAAAAGACGACGTATCCTACCGGCGCCAGATTGCCCAGCCGGTTGAGCGTGGTTTCTATATATTCCCTGCTAAAGTAGAGCCCGATGTTTGTCCACTTAAACGCCGCCACGACGGCCAGAGCCAGGATTATAAAAAAGAAAAGCTTGGTAAGGGATCGGCCCTTTTTCGACTGGCTGTTTTGGGATTTTGAAACCACCGGGGCGACTTTGCTGTCCAATTTAAAACTTTAGATAATTTCTGACCATCTGAAATTACGAGTCTATCATACTCCCATCCCCCTCGTGTCCCGGTTTTTTGTTTCGCTGTAAAGTCAAATACCGTTACAATACGGAGGTAGCTACAAACCATTGTTTCGGGCATACCTTTATAAATGAGAGCCTGTTTTCCAGGAGTTATGATAAATGGCTATAGAAGTAATTACGCTTAGCGTCGGGCCGCTGGAAGTGAATTGTTATATAATCGGTTGCGGCGTGCATAAAGTCTGCGCTGTTTTCGATCCCGGCGACTCTCCGCAGAAAATTCTTGAAAAGGTAGAGAAAAAAAACTGGTCGGTCCGGCAGATAATCAACACCCACGGACACGCGGACCATACCGGGGCCAACGCGAAGATAAAAGAGGCCACCGGAGCGGATATCGGCATTCACAAAGACGACGCCGAACTTCTGACCCACCCGGAAATGCAGGGTATGGCCGGTTACCTTGGGCTTGGCGTCTCGCCTGAGGCTGACATCGTGTTCGAGGAAAACCAGGTTGTCTCCATTTGCCCCTGCCTTGAGTTCAAGGTGTTGAGCGCTCCTGGCCACTCTCCGGGCGGCGCCTGCTTTGTGTTTGATAGCAGTGTGGTAACCGGCGATACTCTGTTTAATATGTCGATAGGGCGCTCCGACCTTACCGGGGGAGATCATAAGAAATTAATGGAGTCAATAAGGCAAAAGCTTCTTACCCTGCCGGACGAGATGAAAGTATATCCGGGGCACGGCGAGGCTACCACTATCGGGTATGAGCGGGCTAACAACCCTTTTATAACCGGAGACAGTTATTGAAAGCGGTGGCGGATGTTAGGTAAGAGCTATAAAAACAGAGGGCGAATTTCACTCTGCGCCGTTTTTTCTTTCGCCGTTCTGCTGGCTGTGGCGCCAGCCTGCGGGAAAAAAGGGGGAGGAGGGGGGCAAACCGGGCCGACACTCGGCGTGAACGCGTGGATAGTCGCTATCGACGATTATCAGGGAGAGAACGATCCTAATTTTACAGCCATTATCAACGAGTTTAAAAGGCTTTTCGGGAAGACAGATATAAATATTGGCGAAATTGTGGTCAGGGAACTGACCGGCCCCACAGCGAGCCGTCTCAGTTTTATCGATTTGTACGATGATCCAAATAATAACGGCCTTCCCGACGATATGGAAGAGCTTTTTGAAATGTCATCCGGGGCGGGCAAGCAGTACCTGAACATCTTTTTTGTAAACGCCATTTTTCCTCTGGGGGTTATCGGGTTGTCGAGCTCAATAAACGGGCCGGCTGAAAACGGAACCGCGAAATCTGGTGTGCTTATAAATACTTTAGGTGGATTCAGGAATTTGTCGAAGGCCGACCAAAATGAGCAAGCAGAGACGATGATCCATGAGGCGGGCCACTATCTGGGTCTGTACCATACCACGGAAAAAAACGGACACGATTTCGACCCGTTTGCGGATACGCCGGAGTGCAATGCCGATGAGAACGATAAAAACCTGGACGGGGCGGTGAGCGCTGGCGAATGCGAGCCCCTGGACGGGCCGAACCTTATGTTCTGGCAGGCGGCGAGGTACGTCCAGGAGACGATGAGCCCGATGCAAAATCAAGAGATGATAAAACATCCTCTGATTAGACAGTGAAAGCAAATTTACGATATGGCGGCAGAGCGCATAACCAGGCGCCAGACAGATATTGATTACGAGACGTTACTCGTAAATATCGAAGAGGCGGCCCGAACGATGGGCGTCGACTTAAGATACGAAAACCTTGCCGATGACGACGTAAATATCGGCTCCGGTCTATGCCACATATACAGCCAGCCGTCGCTTATTATCGACAAGAGACTCGATCCAAAGAGAAAGCTTTTTATCATCGCAAAGGAGCTGTCGAAGATCGATACAGATTCGGTTTACCTTCCGCCGGTCATACGCGAGCTCATTGAATCGGCGCATAAATGACCCGGCCAGACGGTTCGATGCGCGACCGGGTGGAGGCGGTGATGCGCGGTCAAGAAAATCCGGGCGCATGGGGCGCTCCTCTATGGGTCGTGGAAAAAATTTACGGGTCAGGCGTAAAAGCGAGAAACGCGCTGTACGACCTTCATATTTTAAAACCTGCGCAGGCTCCGTGTAAAATAATAAGCGTAGGCAACTTGACCGTAGGAGGGACAGGGAAGACCCCTTTCGTCATGCTGATGGCGGAAAAATTAATATCCTCTGCGCCGGATGACTGGTCTTTTGGCATTGTCTCGCGGGGATACGGCGGCAAGGCGAAACAAGGCGTTCATGTTGTTTGCGATGGCGCCGCGCTTGGCGAAGGGCCGCCTGTCAGCGCCGACGAGCCGTATATGCTGGCCAAAAAACTTGGTACGATTCCCGTTGTCTGCGCGCCCAGGCGGATAGAGGGAGCGGTCGAGCTTGTAAAACGGTTCGGCGTCGACGCCGTAATTATCGATGATGGGTTTCAGCATCGCGCCATAAGCCGTAATCTGAATATATTGCTCGTCGATGCGTTGAATCCATTTGGTAACGGTCATCTGTTTCCAAGAGGAGTGTTGCGAGAGCATGTGAGCGGGATAAAAAGAGCCGACCTTGTGGTAATTACCGGCGCAGATGGCCTTGACGGCGAAGAGCGCGGCGAATTGGCGCACCGGATAACCCGGCTTGCTAGAAGAGATGTGGATATAATCGCAGTGGATGGGCGAATTACCGGTTTTGAGGATATGGACGCAAATCCTTCTCCTCCGCCGGACGCCCCGGTCTATGCCTTTTGCGCCATCGCCAATCCTGCATATTTCAAAAATGAGTTGGAAAAGAAGAATATAAAGTTAGCAGGCTTCAAGGCGTTCGGGGATCATCACTGGTTTTCGGACGAAGATATAGAGCGGATACGCGCCGACGCCACTGGTTGCGAAGCGTCCGCTATTGTCACGACGGAAAAAGACGCTGTAAGGCTGATAGACAGGTATAAAAGGCTTGGCTTTGCGTTAAAAGTCGCGGTCTGGAAGATGGAGATCACCGAAGGTGGAGAAAAACTGGACTCGGCGATTTCTGAAATTATAGGCTGAGAAAGTTTTTTAATAAACCTTCATACTTTTATTTGGCTCCTATTTGCATGGAGCTTGCGCGCGTCACCAGTTATCAAAAATTCTATAGATACAAGTAAAAGCAAAGGTTATGTGGTAAAATCTAAACCTTTGAAAACGGCGGCTTATATCCTGCGTTTAACACATTTAATTTTTTAGCGGTTGTTTATGATATCAGTTCGAGCCCCCAGAGCGTATCTTGCGCTTGTCATGCTGTTAATACAGCTGGCCTCGTGTGGATCGGGCGGAGGAGGGGGCGACGGCGGCTCCGGCGCATCTACTCGATATGTGGACGCGGTTACTCCTTCAGACGGCTCTGGAATAAACTATGGCGCTTCGCCCACATTTATTGTCCACAACGCGAGCACAGCCCAGAACGGAAGCGGCGTCTATGAAATTATTATTTATAGCGACGGCGGATCGGTAAATGTTTTAGCCAGCGTCTCCGGTGTTTCACAAGACGGTAATGGATCGGCCGTATGGACGCCCGGTCTTACTTTTGACGAAAGCAGGCAGTATTGGTGGAAATGGAAAGCCGTATTTGACGCCGGAAGCGGGCCTGAAAACGCCGAGTCGGATCTGCTCACATTTTTCGTAGTTAAAAGTGACGCGGGGCAAAGCATAAGCCCAAGGAGCGGAGGGTATATGGATGTAAATAGCGCGTCGTTTCCTGTTTTTGCCGTGCTCAACGCCTATACTCTGCCTGGAGCCAATGTGACATACGACACGGAGCTTTATTCCGATCCCGAACTAACCTCGCTGGTGGCTTATGTGTCGGGAGTTAAACAAGACGACAGCGAGGCGTACACAACTTTTTTCCCCGGAGTGGCGCTTAATTCAGGCCAGACATATTACTGGTTGGCAAGGCCGGTAGTTGGCGGCCAGCCGTTAAACTGGCGCGGAGTATATCCGTTTACGGTAAAAAATCTTTGCGAGATATCCGGCTCCAGTTACGCCCAGAATGCGATCTCATTCACCAGAGGAGAGGAATGTAGCCTGATAGCGTTTAGCAACCCGGCTCAGGCCCTCGGCCGGCCTAACGGCTCTGGCCACGACCCGTCGAATTATGGCGGATTTATCTCCCTTTCCCGTGGTGGATCGATCGTGCTGGAAATGGGAAGGACAATAATAAACAGGCCGGGAGATGATTTGAGGGTATGGGAGTATGTCTCCACCGAAGAGCTCGAAGCGTTTGCCGGACAATCGGAAATCGGCCCCTGGTTTTCATTGGGTGTCGAATGGTGTGGAGAGTTCTGCGATTTCGATCTGGGACGGGCCGGACTTAACTATGCGCGTTTTATAAAAATATTGGATGTATCATCTCTGGCGGGAGGTTGCTATCAAACCGCAGGCGCGGATATCGACGCTGTTTACGCTCTTGGCGCCGCGTCGAGTTCGAGCCAGTGCGATCTGTTTTAATGTTGTTATGAAAGTATTGAATTTTAGCGCAGTCGTTTTTCTTCTCCTGTTTTTGCCGATGGCCTCTCTTTCCGGCTGTGGATCGGGCGGAGGAGGGGGTGGCGATGACTCTAGTAGCGGCTCTGGCTCTGTTGAGGCTCATTCTGTTCCCGAATGGATGATCGGCTCATGGCAGGTAATACGCCTGCGGCTGGGAGTGGACGTATCTTCAAAGAATATGATTTTAACTATTTCAAAAACAGGATTCGAATACCATTATCCCGGTTGTGATGTGCATGGAACGCTATCGATGGATAGCCAGACTCCATATTACGCCAGTAATGAGTATACGCTTTTGATGACTTTCGTCGATTGCTCTTTGCAATGGGACATACCGAGTTTCGAGGGAGCCACCGACGAAGGCCATGTATGGGCGGATACAGGAATGGAAAAGTTTTTCAGAATATCGGATTTATACGGCCAGTTTACCTGGGTGTACATCAGGCAATAACCAACCGCCGATATTTTCTTGTACCATAAAATCGGCGTGTCGAAGGAATTTCCACAAATGGCGTCATCAAAAAGAAAAATTGTGATCCCCGCCTGGCTCAGGTTTTTTCTCTCGGCGGCCATTATCGCTTTTCTGTTCAAGAAGGTGGACATCACCCATTTTTCATCAATTGTCTCACAGGCGATTCCGGGATGGTTGCTGGCGGGGCTTTGCCTGATATTTCTGGAACAGCTTGCGGTCTCGATCGCATGGAGAGCTATGCTCGCGTCGAAAGGATATAAAGTCCCGTTTTGGAAAATGTTGCATATAATAATCGTGTCGAATTTTATCGGCTTTGTATTTCCGTCCACCGCAGGGGCGGATGTGGTCCGTGTGTTAGGACTGTCCAAATACATATCCAGCGCGTCGGACGCTTTTTCGTCGATGGTTATTTTCAGGGTTTCAGGATATGTCCTGATGTTTACCATAGCGCTGATATCGGCTACTTTTTTCGCCGAAAGACTGCCGGACGATCCTGTGATCAAGTCGATTTCAGTGGCTCTTGTCATCGGTTTTGCCATCCTGTTTTTAGCCTTGTTGTTTTCCGGGACCGTGATGCGTCTGCTTGCGATTGCGTTTAGAAAGATAGGGAAAGAGCGATTGTATTTAAGGGTGGAGACCCTTTACAGGGCGTTTAGTTTTTACCTCGGCCACAAAGGCGCCATGACGGTGGCGTTTGCCGGGGCGTTGTTCATGCAACTGGAGCGGATACTTTATGTTTATGTTGTCTCTCTTGCGCTTGGGCTAAAAGTCGACCCGGCGACGTTGTGCCTTTTTGTCCCGATCATAATGGTTTTGACCCTGATCCCGGTTTCCATATCGGGAATAGGAGTTCGGGAAGGCGGATTTGTTTTTCTGTTCGGTTACGCCGGGCTCAGCGCGGCCCAGGCGATGAGCCTTTCGATCTGCGGGTTCGCCCTCAGTCTTGTTTACGTTCTTTTGGGAGGGCTGGTTTACTGGTTGTTCGGTTTTCCCGGTGGCGAGTCTGTAAGCGAACTCAAGGGCAAAGAGCCTGCCGTGTAAAAGATTTTTAATGAATGCCATGAAGATACTTGCAAAACTGAAGAGTTGGCTTGTAAACGCCGGGCTGGCGCTCATAAGCGTGATTATATGCCTTGCCATAATCGAGATATTAGTCCGGGTTTACGTTCCGACATGGTACCCCCGCTACTCTTTCATCGCCGATCCCGACCTGGGATATATAAACACGCCAAATCATAGTTTCAGGCTTAAAAGCGGCGAGTTTGATATTTCCTCAACAACTAACAGGCACGGGTTCCGCGACGATTCGTTTGAAAAAGACGGGCGCAAAGTTATTATGGCGCTTGGTGACTCGTTCGCCTGGGGATTTGGCGTCGAATATGACCAGGTATTTTTGACACAGCTTGAAAAAGAAACAGGAATGCGGATCGTAAAGACTGGTGTGTGCGGATATGGAACCATTCACGCCGCCAAGCTGTTCGAGAGGGAATGGAAAACCTTTGAGCCGGATATTGTTCTTCTCAGCTTTTTTATCGGAAATGATTTTTATGAAAACACCGGCGCACACAACCTGACGGTGATCGATGGCTGGTTCCGGGAAATCCCAAAAGGCGACAGCTCGCTTGCGTACACAACCGTGACCTGGCTCAGGGGAAAGCTGAGGCTGGTGGAGTTTGTGATAGGAAAAATTAAAAGCTCCATTACGCTATACGATATGGTCTCAAGGTTTGGTTTCGCCAGAGGAGAGCTGATAGGCGAGGTAGACCTTTTTAAAATCGAAGAGTCCCCTCCGGTGACGAAAGCGTATGAGCGAACTTATGAGATCATCGCGCAACTTGGCCGGGAAGTTAAAAACTCCGGCGCGAAGCTTATTGTGGCCATTATACCGACAAAAAACCAGGTCGATCAGGAGTTGTTCTCCGACGAGATGAAAAGAGCCGGGAAGGATATATCCGATTATGATCTAAAAGCGCCCAACAGAAGGCTAACGGCCATGCTTGACGAGTTGGGCATAGCTTATACAGACCTGACGCCAGGATTCAGGGAACGGCAAAGAAAAAGTCCCGCCTCAAAACTCTATTTCGCCGTCGACAGGCACTGGAACAAAGAAGGCCACGATTTAGCGGCCAGCCTGCTGGCGAAAACCATAAAAGGTATTTAAGGGCGCCTCTAAAAATCCATTTCTGCTACAATCGGCTGTAAAAGGCGCCATGCTTCGTTGCCGAGTCAAATTCGTCCTCAGAGTAGTTATTACTACGCTTGCGGCTA
>DRJW01000272.1 GCA_011052055.1 Nitrospirota bacterium | reverse complement strand
TACGTCGAAGTCGCCGTCGCGCCTGGCCGCGCCAGCCTCCAGGTACATCTGGCTCCGGCTACCAGGTTTTGAGGAGAATCGCTTCTTTTTTACAGGTTTTTGTTTCGTAAGCCGGGCGACCGCTTTTTTGCCAGAATCACTGCCGAGCCTTGCCGCCAGTTTGTAAATTTTGAGAGCTTCGGAAGTATTTTTCACGACTCCCAAACCGCGCTCATGCATCCTCGCCAGATGCAGGGTGGATTCTACATGCCCGTCGTATGACAACGATTCGAATAGTAAAAGCGCTTTTTTGTAGTCGCCCTCCTTGAAACTTTTTTCGGCGACGTTAAACAGATAATCCTCTTTTTGCGGCTCTGCCTTGCCGGGAGCGGGCGATGACAAGGACGGAGGCGGAGGCGGGGGAGCTTCAGAAAAATCGACGGATTGAGCAGAAACTGTAAACTGCGGAGCTAAAAGCGCGATAACAGCAACCGCAACAAGCGAAGCCCATTTTATGGCTTTCGTTATTTAATAAATCTCTCTATCGAGCGATCTGTACTGAACAGCTTCGGCCACATGCTCCGATGCGATGGCCGAGGCGCCCTGGAGGTCGGCGATGGTGCGGGCCAGTTTTAAAACCTTGTCGTGCGCCCTGGCGGAAAGCCCCAGCTTTTCTATCGCCGTCTTTAATATCGACTGTGACGCGCCGTCGAGGACACATATTTTTCTGATCTGTTTTGCGCTCATATGCCCGTTGCAGTAAACCCCGTCATCGGCGAACCTTTCAAGCTGGCTCCGCCTTGCTTTGTTCACCCTGATGCGGATCGCTGTCGACGGCTCTCCGTCGGGCGCGCCGATAATCTCGTTATACTTCACCGCCGGGGCTTCTATATGGATGTCTATCCTGTCCATCAACGGCCCGGAGATTCGGCTTCTGTATTTACGGATCATATGCTGGTTGCAGGCGCACTCTTTGGCAGGGTCGGTGTAATATCCGCAGGGGCACGGGTTCATGGCGGCGGCGAGCATGAACCGGCTGGGAAACGTAAGCGACATCGACGAGCGGCTTATGGTCACGCTTCCCTCTTCTAACGGCTGTCTGAGCGCTTCGAGCGCGTTTCTTTTATATTCCGGAAACTCGTCGAGAAACAAGACTCCGTTATGCGCAAGCGACACCTCGCCCGGTGTCGGTATCGTCCCGCCCCCTATAAGCCCCGCGTCGGAGATGGTGTGGTGCGGCGACCTGAACGGCCTTACGTTGACCAGCGGGCTTTTATTGCTGGCGCCAAGTTTTCCGCAGATCGAATGTATCTTGGTGGTCTCGACAGCCTCGTCGAAAGTGATATCCGGGAGGATAGTCGGGAGCCTTTCAGCCATCATAGATTTGCCCGATCCGGGGGGGCCGATCATCAAAAAGTTGTGGCCCCCTGCGGCGGCGATCTCCAACGCCCGTTTTACGCTCTGCTGTCCTTTCACCTCGGAGAAGTCAAGCTCATTGTAATCCGCGCGTTCAAAAAATTTGCCTGGATCGCTAACCGCAGGCTCAATCTCCACAGCGCCTGTCAGATACTCGATGGTCTGGGGCAGGGAATCGACGCCGATCACCTCCACGCCGTCCACTACGGCCGCTTCGCTGGCGTTTTCAGCCGGGGTTATGACGCGGCGTATTTTTTTGTCACGCGCCAAGATCGCCACCGGCAACGCACCGCGCACCGGCTTGACCCTGCCGTCTAGCGCAAGCTCCCCGAAGATTATTGTGTCGCTCATGTCGCCGTCTATTATTCCCTCGCACATAAGCATGGAAATGGCTATCGGCAGGTCGAAAGTCGATCCCTCTTTGCGGATGTCGGCGGGGGCGAGGTTTACCGTAATTCTTTTTATCGGAGTCTCGAACCCGGAGTTTTGAAGCGCCGCCAGCACCCGGTTCTGCGATTCGCGCACAGCCGCGTCGGGCAGGCCGACGGTCGAGTAATAAAAAAGACCGGGTGAAAGGTCTACTTCCACTTCGACTATATATGCGTCTATACCGAAAACGGCGGCGCTGAGTGTCCTTGAAACCGGCATAACTTTCTAGCGCCCCCCTTTATCACCGCTCAATCGTAGGCGTCAATGCGATGTGGTGTCAAGTCATTCGCCCTGCGGTAATAATTAGAATAGAAACTCTCTACCACCTTGGCCCGACCGCTTGTTATTATATAGGGAACTTCTAAAAATTACTTTCGTTACGAAAATGAGTGAAATTGCATATGGCAAGGCGGCGGGACAGCATTCCCGCAAACGTATGGAAACATACGTTGGGGACAATTTTGTTACGCCAACTTAGCTATGGCGACCATGGTAAAGCCGGTAATAGGGTTGACGGCGGATACGGACGAGGGGAAGGAGGCCTCGCGTCCGCCGTTTAGAGGAGAGACTACATACTGGCTCAAAAAAAGTTATTTAAACGCGGTGGAGCGCTCCGGCGGCTTGCCTTTTCCGATCACGCCCGCCATTAAGGCTTCCACTACGGACGCATACCTTAGCCTTATAGACGGATTGATTGTGACCGGGGGATATTTCGATATAGACCCTGCGCTTTACGGGGAGAAGCCGATAGCCCGGATCGACGAGATAAAGCCTGACAGGACGCTTATGGAGATCAGGCTTATCAAAAAGGCTGTCCGGCTGAAGATTCCTCTGCTGGGCGTCTGCGGCGGCCATCAGGCGATCAACATAGCGTTCGGCGGCGGGCTGTATCAGGATATCGGCGCGCAGGCGCCTGGCGCGCTAAGGCATGAGCAAAAGCCAAAGCCGGTGTCACAAACCAGCCATGAGGTTAAGATAACCGGCGATAGCATGCTTCGCCGGATAGTAGGGAAAGATAAAATTAAAGTTAACTCCACTCATCACCAGTCGGTCAAAAAAGTCGGCAAAGGCCTGAAAGTTTGCGCTACGGCCCCGGACGGGATTGTCGAAGCGATTGAGCGTGACGGCAGTGGGTCTTTTCTTGTGGGAGTGCAGTGGCACCCGGAGAAGCTTTACGAGTCGGACAAGGCCAGCCGCAAATTATTCAGACAATTCATAAACAAATGTATCGCCTGTAAAAACTCACGATGAAAAAACGCCCGGCGCCCGTGCTGAAATTTTAATTGCGAACCTGCGCTGGCGAACTTAAGCCCCTTTGACAATCGCTTTCATTACATCTGAACGGTCGATCACCCCCGCAAGCAGGCCGTCTTTTACGACTGGAATAAAATGCCTCCCCTGCTCGCTCATTATAGTGGCGATATCCTCTAGCTGGGCGTCCTCATCGACTGTAATTGCGTCACGGCTCATTATTTCCGATACTGTCGATCCAAGCATTTTTTTAATCTGATCGTCCACTTCGTAAGGAGCGCCGAGCGTGACTACGGAATCGAACAGGGTAAACACCGTGGGAAGGTGAAGTTTTTTCTTCTGAAATATAAGGTCGCTAACGGTCACCACGCCTATAAGCGCTCCGCCCTCGTCCAGCACAGGGGCGCCGCTATAGTTGTTTTCGGTCAGTTTTTCCGCAAGATCGCGCACCGCTGTCTCCGGCGTGACGGTATACGGGTCACGTGTCATTATCTGTTTTGCTATCAGCATGGCGTAACCTTGTAAATCACGACGCTACATCCATATTATTCTGTCTCAGACGTTTGCCTGGCCAGCAATTCCTCTAGTTTTTTCAGATGGCCGCGCTCTTCATTGGCGAGATAGCTCAAAAGCTCCCCGAAAGCGCCGGCGCAAATCAGGTGGCTGAAAACATCGTAAAGCTCCATCATCGCTTTTTCCCGCTCAATACCGAATTTGAGCGCGTCTTTGGCGGTACTATTCGCTGGCAAAGATGCTTTGCCAAACACCTCATGGCTCTTCTTTATCGATTCGAGCTTTAACTCATTATCGAGAGGGCCGCCCGCCTCGACTTTTTCCATCAATTCGTTGAGTTTGATCTCGTGCTTTCGCTCTTCGTCGGCAAGCTCGATCAAAAGCGCCCTGGTTTTTTTGTCTGTGACGGAATCAGCGGCCGTAAGATATACTTGGGCCGCTTTGCGCTCCGTGTCGATGGCGAACTCAAGTATATCGCGTTGGGTGACTGCGCCTTCAGGCCTCAATTCCATGCATCCTTCTTTTTATCTGTTCAATGGCTTTTAGTATCGTATATATTGAACATCATATCAATTTTTCAATATTGTTACCGTCGCAAGATGGCCTATCCGCTATGAGAGTTTTCATAACCGGGGGAACAGGTTTTGTAGGGCAAAATATCCTTCGCGCCATCCGGAGCCAGGGGCATAAGATTACAGCTTTTGTCCGCGCAGGCTCCGAGGAGAAACTTCCATTTTTAGAAGATATCGATGTGGCCTACGGCGATGTCACCGAACCCGATTCACTTACCGGCGCCATTAAGGGAGCCGACGCCGTTGTACACCTTGTCGGGATTATCCGGGAGCGTCCTTCAAGCAACATAACTTTCGAAAAGCTTCATTTCGAGGCCACACAAAACGTTGTGAAAGCCGCAGTGGACGCGGGCGTGAAGCGGTTTATTTTTATGAGCGCCAACGGCGCGGCCCACAATGGCGTTTCGGCCTATCAGACAACGAAATGGCGGGCGGAGGAGGAAGTGAGAAATTCCGGCGTGGCCTGGACAATATTCCGTCCTTCGGTTATTTTCGGCGATCCTGGCGGGCTGATGGAATTTACGTCCGAGATGGCCGGTGTCATCGGAAGGGCGCCTGTTACGCCTGTTTTCGGGGATGGTCTTTACAAGCTCGATCCGGTGTTCGTTAAGGATGTGGCGGAATGTTTCGCAGGGTCGTTAAATAATCCAGAAGCTATCGGTAAAGTGTTTCACCTGGGTGGGGGGAATCCGGTCACGTTCCATGAAATTATTCAGATTATCGGAAAAGCTCTCGGCGCCAGAAAGACAAAGACGATAAACATTCCTTTCTGGATCGCAAAGCCTGCCACTCGCCTGCTGGGGCGGTTCAGTTTTTTTCCTGTCACCTCCGATCAGCTTGCCATGCTTTGCCAGGGTAACGTCTGCCCGGAGCTTAAATACCGCGAGGTCTTTGACATCAAGCCGAAACCTTTCATATACCAGAATCTTGGATATTTGAAGAAGAAGGGTTCACGATGACATGCGTGGACGCTCATGATGACATTTGGCGCGGGTTTGCTTATGGAATTGTCGAGCGCCAGAGAAGCAATCACGGGGATCGCCACGTCTGGCTTTCGCCATCCTCGCGATGACAGAGAGCGCCAACCGTTCGCTCCGTCGTCCTGAGCGAAACGAAGGACCCTGCC
>DRJW01000271.1 GCA_011052055.1 Nitrospirota bacterium | reverse complement strand
TAGTTATTACTACGCTTGCGGCTATTTTGTCTCGCAGTCTCGCCTGACGACTTTTCGCTCGATTTCGCTACGAAAGCGCTTTTTAGAGGTTCCCTTTTATAATTTACTCGGCGGTGATAACAACCCGGTCCTGATCCGTGTCTATACCGTCGGAAACTCTCAATTCCAGTGTGTAAATACCTACGATATAAGGGTATAACTGCGCGGAGCCGCTTTTACTTTCAAGCAATTGATAAGTTGAAGCGCTGGGAGGCCCCTGAGCGGCGGCGGGAGCTCCAAGCAAAAACCACTCATAGATGAGGGGATCTCCGTCAGCGTCATAGCTGGCGCTTCCATTCAGAACCGCGACGCCAGTCGTGGCGATCGTCACCGAAGCGTCCGCTCCGGCCATGGCCACCGGAGGGTGGTTGCTTCCGGTTCCAACCGCGTCAATTGCAATCATTCTAATCTCACTGACTTCGCCCGATTCGTTCGTGACCTGCAGTGTGACGGTATAAAAGCCTCCCTTGTCGGCGATAAAAGAGGTTACAGTCGCTGTCGCCGAGCCGAGGGCGGCCGCGCTACCGTTTGGAGCCACCATGGTCCATGCGTGAGTGATTTTTTTCTGTTGAGGGTCGAAACTGGGGGTTCCGTCGAGCGTCACAGATGCGTTTACATTGACGGTCCTGCTACCATTGGCTATCAACGCCTTTGGAATCACATCTACTTTAGGCGGATTAATAGTGTTGCTTACCGCGTCGGATACGGTTTGGTCAAACCCGCACGATAAGATGAATGTCGCTAAAATGACCGGCAGGATATAAAACCTCAATTTAATAGAATGCTTGCTCATCGCTCTTTTCCTTCTGTTATTTCATACGAATCAGGCTTTTTGTTATCGTTTTTCAGCGCTTTAAGCGCCCGTCCGCAAATGTTTGTAAAAAGAGACGCGGACATTTTCAGCCAGCAGTGCGCGAGCAGGGCCTGGCGCGCAAGGTCAACCGGATCGTCCCCTTCGAAGTTTTCGGCGCGTCTTTTGTAAACATGGGCGAGCGGTTGCGCAACGTCGTAGACGCCGGAAAGAACGGATATTGAATAATCGATCGCGGTAAGCTGTCCGCCGATTTCCATAAGCTGACTGGAGCTTTGTCCATCTCCGGCTTCTATCACCTCAAGGGCCAGTCTCTCCCCGCTTTGGGCAAGTTCGAGCAGGCGCCTGGCCCCTTCGACACCGCGCCCTATCCATGCCTCTGTCTTTTCATCGTCCGGCATTATGAATCGCTCCTTAAGATCATCTATCGCCCAATCTCCGATTCCTTCTATGGCTATAGTTTCAGGAGCGTCCCACTTTGTGAAAGTTTCGTTGAACAAAGGCCGGTACAGATACGCGAACAGCTCAAGCTTATCGAGCCGTTCTCGCTTTAAAGGACGAAAATCGATAAGCCCGTCTTCTCCAAAACCGCTGACATAAACTTTTACACGGCGAAACAGCGAATCGTCATCCGGCGCCGTCTCCGCTTGTTCGAGAGCCATATTGCAGGCTGTTAGCACGTCATTGGCGGTAATGTATTTGAGGCATGAAAGGTGGCCGCACACGGTCTGGTGGGAGCAGGGGGCGCAGTCAATGTCCGACTGCAAAACAATGGCCCCTTCGCAATAAGGCCCCGTCTCCTCCGCCCTTGCATGGACGAAAAACAGGGCGACAATGGGCGTTCCAAGCGCCGCTGATATATGCATGGTGCCGGTATCGTTGGTGATAAGCAGGTTGATTCTTTTTATCCATAGCGCAAGCTGTTCAAGGTCGGTGGCGCCGATAAGGTTTATCGCTTTTTCGCTCATGGCTGTCTCGACTTCGTCTCCCAGCTTTTTTTCCACAGCGGCGCCAAACAGAACGATTTTCGCCCCTTTTTCCTGAGCGAGGCGGTCGGCCACAACAGCGAAACTCGCCGGGCTCCACCTTCTGTCTTCCCGGCTCGCGCCAGCCTGAATCCCGATCAGCAGGTCGCCCGGCGCGACACCTTTCGTTTCAAAATAGCTTTGGGCAGACTGCGCCGATTCGTTATCGGGAGCCAGGTTGAGCCGGACTTTACCGCCAGAGGAGACCCCGGCGCCCAGGCTGTCGAGATCTACAAGGTTGAACCTGCTTAGTCTTCTGAAATTGAGAAAAGCGGTGAAATAGATGAGCCACGGATTGCGGACAAGCAGTGAGCCTCTTGGCGAGGAGGAGAAACCCCGGATATCGCCGGCCCCGATAAGTTTCGTGAGCATGGCGGAGACTTTTGTGTGGCTCAGGTTGATGATCGTGTCGAATTTTCTGGCGTTAAGCTTAACGGTCAGATCATCCAGATAGTTATAGATGGCCAGCGCGTCCGTTTCCGATCCATCGCAAGAGCCGAACTGGGCCACATCAAATGTTATAAGCTCGTCGATTCCTTTCATAAACCTGACGATTCCGGCGAACTTCACATTGGCCAGCATCGTGATTTTGCAGTCAGGCTCTTTTTCGCGCAATCCGAGTATCAACGGCGACATCTGAATCAGGTCTCCCATGCGGGTAAGGTTTAAAACAAGGATGCTAGAGCTCATTGTTTTCAGATCTCCTCACCCTGATGAGTGGACAATATCTGGTCTATTATTATAAACAGTGATTCAGGGCGGGTCAGATCGCCTTCGCCTTCCGATATGGCCTCCATAACCTTCGACAGTGAAAGCTGTCGCTCTCCCTTAAACTTCTCAAGGAACTCAATCAGTCCAGGGTTATCCGTCCGTGACAGGATCGAGTCGACATTGTTTATCCCGCGCCTTTTTTCACGGGCGCGCTCGATTTTTTCATGATCGTTGTCCGATACGATGTTTATCATCCGGGCCATTCTGTGGACGAAAGTATGCTCTCTTAACACGCGGCGTCTTGAGTCTGCCGCGATTCGCTCCCTCTTTTCCGGATGGGCGAGATAAAAACTGATCTTCTCGCGCAAATCGTCTATATCCGAGAATGTGACCATCTCATCGCCGATTTTAAAAGTTTCCGCCATGTAATCGCGCCTGTCCACAAGCTGGAACCCGCCGCACGCGGCGATTTCGTAAGTCCGGGGGTTGATAAAATCTCCAAGGGGATCGACGCCGGGATGGGTAAGAGAGCTGTGCAGGTTGAGGTTGATCCGCGCTGTATTGAAAATTTTTACATATTCCTCCGGTTCGATCCTCTGGTTCTGGTTCACCACACGCCTCCCCACCGGGGTGAGCAGATCCCATTCGGTACCCCAGATTTTTAGAGACATATCCAGAAGTCCCGAAAAAAAACGCCGCCGGTTAGGATAACCTGCGCCCATAAACGAAATATCAGATCCATATTCTTCTTTTTCGGCGCCGGTCAGCTCAACCGGACGGTGTATCGAAGTATCTGCGGCCTGGGGCAGGTATCCGGCGTAAGGAGCGCCGGCTTCGGCGAGCTTTTCGAGAAAGCCGCCTTTCTGGATGCAGAAAAAATAGTCGTAATGAGGCGCCACAGCCTTCCAGTAGGAAAGAGTCGTGTAATCCTCCACAAACCAGAAAACAACCGGAGCGCCCAGGGCTTTGAGACGGTCGATAGCGCCCGGCGCCAGAGGGGCCTGGGCTATGCTCAATATTATGTCGGGCTGGATATGATGCGCGCGGGCGACGACGGCCTCGCCCAGGAAATCGCTGTAATTTTTTTTCAGGGCGTTTTCATGAGGCTTGTATCCGGTCACGTCAGATATCCTGAAATACTCTTGCCTATGGATAGTGTTGTCCAGAAACTCGACGGTAAAACCGAGCGATTTCAAGGCGTTTACGCACGATCTTGCCGTCGTGGTCGTTCCTCCATACACGGGGCCGACAACCATGATTTTGTATTGCTTGCGTTTGGCTATGATCCGCGCCATAAAAGGGCCGGCGATGTTGTCGCGGACAGCGCGGTCAATCCTTACGCTCGGCTCGTGATCCATCCAGAACGCCTTTTGGTAATCGATCTTCGCCGCTACGGGATCGAATCGCTCCGGGCTAATCAAGTCTGTTTTTCCCAACAGCGCGCGAAGATCTCTCGACTGCATTGCGGCTTTTACTATCATCGCCGACGGCTCTACGACGATGATCCTCGCGCCGGAGCTGGCCAGGCTCTCCAGGTGGTATCCAAAACCGAATCCGAAAACCACGACCGTATCCCCCGGCCCGGGGCTGATTTTGGCGGCGAACTTTTCAGATTCTTTTTCTGGATAATATGCGCTGTGAATTAAAATATTGTCCAGTCTGGGGACAGGCGAGCCGGACCTTGAGATGGAGACGGAAAGGCGCTCTGGTATTTCCACAGCTTCCACTTCTCGCGCCATCTCCGGGGCGCGGGAGCTTAAAACCTTGAGGTTGTTTTCAAAAAAGTCCATAACCAGTTTTAAACCTCGATTAATCTTTTAATCGACTTCACGGCTTTGACGGTTATTTTTTCAAAGTAGCTGGCGATTTCATAAATTTCCGAGAAAAGAATACGGTAAGACTCGATAGTGACATAAGCCTCTTTATCATCATTGGACGATGTGTCTATGCGCCCTGTTTCATCTACTTTATCGAGGATATGCTCTATGTTCCACCTGTTTAGACGCATAAACAGCTTAAACTCCAGAATCTCGCGGGAAAGCCGGTTAAGCTTGCCGATCTGTGAGCTTGTTTTATTTCCGGCGGGGCCGTCCGGCTCCGTTTCGGCAAGGATATGTTTAATAGCCTGCATGGCTCTCCCGCACATCGACTTGATCGTTCTCGCCTCATTCTGGGCTTTGGAGATGGCGTTATCGACAGCCGACAGGCTGGCCTGCGAATTTACGGCGCTCACAACATTAAAATCATCAAGAGACGGTATCGGGCCGGTTGCGTTCAGATGCAGGGCGCAAGCTTCGTTAAGAGATATGTTTTGCGCTCCGGCGACCGGTATCCCTCCTTCGGTTGCGTTAAACACTTTAATCGGCTCATGGGCGATGATAAGCTCGAACCAGCGTCTCCAGGCCTCCATTTTTACCGCCGACCTGGCAGGCGCGCCGAATATGTTGGGGAGCTCGAAATAATTTTCGCTTCCATCTTCTCCACAATCACCCCTTTGCTCTATTTCGGCCAGAAGAGACCGGCCCAGCATGTCCTGGTTAGTTCCAGCCGCGTGCGTTTTGCCGTCAGTATAAGCCAGATCTTGCCCGACAAAAATAATCGGCGAGCAGGCAAGCTTTACCGCAAGGTCGAAAGCCGAAGTGGCCACCGATCCACCGGCTCTCACATCTCCTCGCTGGCCGATCAGCTCTTCTATCCACTCAAAAACCGGCTCCGGGTAACTCATAAACGCTTTTGGGCCGGAATGCTCCCTGACAATCTTCGGATAAACAACGGGGTTGAGGGCGTACAACGCTTTGGGAAGAGAGATGCCTTTTAGATGAAGGTGGTTTTCCATCTGCGAATCTATCGACACAACGATATCAGGCTCTACTCCGCAACCTAGCAGTGGGCGGACGGCGGTATCGACAGATATTATGAGGCATTTTCCCTTCGCCGGGATCAGTTTCATCATATTCTTTGATAGCGACGGCCCTGCGGCGACGATAACTGCGGGGACGCCGCTGAATTTCCCAAAGAACGCAGAGATGGGAGGCGAGTTGATTATGTAGGGCAGGTTCTCGAAAATATTTTCTTTCCACTGCCAGCCCAGCGAAGACAAAGTAACAATATTCTGCGAGCCCATTTTTTTTAACTGCTCTAGCTTGTCTTTTACCTCGTCAAAATAAGCGGAGTACAACGGGGCTGACCAGGGGTTTTCCACCACGGTGAAGTTTCTGAGCGTGAATACCGTAAATTCCTGTTCGGCTCTTACAAGTGTGGCTGTATGAGGCTTTTCACCAACGCTTAAAGAGACGCGCTCAAGCCTTATGATCGAGGTAAGGTCCGTCTCGTGAAGAGCGGCGGCGAACAGGTCGGCGTCTGGCTCTATTAGCAGGATGAATGTCTGGCTGGATGTTCTGCTTACAATTTCAGACAACATTCTTCCAGAGCCGAAACCGAGCACGACGACCATAAGCGAAGCGGAAATCTCCTCAGAAACCGAATCAAGCAGTGGCCATCCCAGATCGGGCAGTTTAATCGAGCCCTCCTCATCCGGCGCGTTTACGCGCAGTGTCGCTCTGCCGTCCGGCTCTTGCTTTCTTGCGATCCGAGAAGAAGCCGAAAGGCTCGCTATGTGATCGGCCAGCTCCCGGTCCCGCTCCTTCAGGGCGAAAAGGTTTTTATTAAATAAATCCATTACTCTATTCTTTTATTTCGCATATTTTTCACTTGCGCCATACGCTTTTTGAGCTCGCGTTGAGACGGCCTCGCCAAACGCTTTATTCCATGCAGTTTTAAATTTCTCGATACCGAACATCTCCAGCGCTTTTATTTTCGCCCTGGCTCCCATCCGCCTCGCCAGACCCCGGTCGCCCATAAGCTCGCCGATCTTACGGCGCAGATAACCTCGATCATCAGAAATAAATCCCTCCACCCCGTCTTTTACGGGGGATGTTTTATTGGCCGTGGAGACTATCGGCATTCCCGACGCCATCGCCTCTAGCATGGCAAGGTTGTAGCCGTCTTCAAAACCATCGACGGTTGTGTTGAGGTAAAACCGGTGATGGGCGAAATACGATTTAAGATTGTCATAGCTTTGCGGAGCGACTGAGCGATCTATATTCGGGTTGACGCCCAGCAAAGTATTATCGAAACCTTCGATAATTTTTTCCTGAATTGAATACCCCAGGGTCGCCTCGCGCTCTTTCATGTAATTTCCGATCCGGAGCGCTTTTGCGGTGTCGCCTTGATATTCAGAAAAATCATCGGCGTCGATCCCAGGGAGGATAACCATAGTGGGTGAGCTTTTTATCACGTCTGTAGTAAACCCCCAGTCGTCTCGTTTCGATTCTGACACAAATACGAGCATGTCCGCCTTTCTGGCGAGCCGTGTGACATCGGCCAGATAATCGGCCCGCTTGACCGTATCCGCGCCTATCGCTATCTCAGCCGAAAGTTTGTTATGAAATAAAAGTATTACGGGTGACCGGCGGTCGGCGACCAACGCCATGTCGGCGAAGTTATGGCAGACGACAAGGTCGTAGAGCTGTCTTGCGAGACCGTTAAGCCCGTCTGTTTGAGAGACAACGGACACATTGGCGGGCGCGGGGCGCATTCGAGTATCCCAACGGCGCGC
>DRJW01000270.1 GCA_011052055.1 Nitrospirota bacterium | reverse complement strand
TCTTCCCGACAAAAGCTGATATTCCCAAAAAGAAGCCCCGCCACTAGAGCGAGGCTTATCTGTTCAGGTTATCAGCTTTTGTCGGGAAGATGGTCAAGCCAACCGTCCATCTCTTCGAGGGGTATGAACCGCCCCGGGATTGCCGGAGGCTGTTTTGTTTGAGTCACGCCACCATAGCGAGCTCATCAATAATCAGCAGATGTTGGCCGGCCAATAGTTTTTGCAGACGCAACAGGCGTCTTTCATCATTTGCTTCCATCAGTTCATGAACCAGGGCGGCGTCGGTAATGAAATCAATAAGTTATCAGTAAGATATCTCATTACTTAGGTAGTTTTTAGGTAAAAAAAACAGGGACTAACCTCCTCCTCCTCCTGTTGGCTTCGTTCCTTCTTGGTGAGCGCGCGTTCCTCCATATACCGCTGCGCAAGATCAGTCATCGACGGTGCGCTCTTTGCGCTCGCTTTCATGCCTGCGGGGGCATTGCCAATTCCAGCGAGCAAATAGCTAGCAAAACAGGTAAGATTTCATGGTTTTCTCGTGGAACACCGTGAAGCTATTTTTGCCATAATACGTTGAAATCATAGAGCAATAATGATATCCGTGGAATACTGTGAAACAGCATAAAACTGACTTTTAATCAGATGGTCGTGGGTTCGAATCCCGCAACGCCTACCAATAAACCCCATGGCCTTGGCGGCTTGTCGATTATGGAAAAAAATGCCCGTGGATTTTTATTCCAGTTATAGCGCCTACAAGAATTATAGCCCCCCTTCATTGGCGAGCAAGGATATTGCCCGGTTCGATGCCGAGATATGGGAACCGGCGGCGTTTTCCATGGACATGAGCTGTCTGGAGATTGGTTCCGGAACCGGCGTCTTTCTGGCCTATCTGGCAAGCAAGGGGCTTGCTGATTTCCATGGGATTGACCACGATCCGGCGTTGAAGAACTTGCAAATAGCCGAAGTTTCGGCGCGATTTGAATGCGTTGACGTGTGGCGGTATTTCGAGAACCGCGGAGATGGTGATTTTGACCGCATTGTGCTGCTCGATGTTCTTGAGCATTTTTCACCGGAAGAAGCATTTCGTTTGCTCTCCATGATTAAAAAGGCGCTCGGCGATCAAGGGAAAATCGTTATTAAAGTGCCGAACGCATCTTCCCCCTGGGGAATAAATTACCAATTCGGCGACCTCACCCATAAAACGGCGTTTAACGCTGAAAGTTTGAGACAACTGGCTACGGCCTGTGCGCTGAATGTCGAATCTATTTATGACCAGAGGCGCGGCTCTCGAAGAAGGATGGTTGCGGACGCTGTTCTGCATAAGTTTCTTGCATGGGCGCTTTTAAATCCTCCTCCAATGTGGGGGGCGAATATTTATTGTATTCTTTCCCCTGAATTACCAATTGCAGCGGAATAAAAGAACGCGAGATAGCCGTCCATGACAAAAACTCTTGCGGTTTTCATGAACGCACTATTGGGGGCTTTAACGGCTTTATTACCACGCTGGAAACGCTTGACGCTCAGGGCTCGCCTGTACGACAGGCTGCAACCGTTTGAAGACGTCAAAGTCGGCGACAAACGGCTGAAACTTTTCATTCCCGACAGAACCTGCGTCTATTGGGCAAAAGAAGGACCAGGCAGCGAGCCGGCGACCAACGCCTGGATCAATTCTTTTGCCGGTGGCGATACGTTTGTCGATATCGGCGCGAATATTGGCCTTTATTCCCTGATGGCCGCGGCTCATGGCGTATCCAGGGTTTACGCCATTGAACCCAATCCTTTCTCTTTTTTCGTTCTGGCCCGCAACATCGCCGCCAATGGATTTGATCCCGTCATTATTCCCCTGTGCCTGGCTATGAGCGGCAAATCCTCTATTGTGACGTTTAAGCTCGGTGGTCCGCATGCCGGAACCAACCGAAACGAAATTATCGCTGAAGGGATGCATCCGGACGGCATGTCGATCACGACGGCTTCGTTTTCCCTGGACGAATTGTTCCGCGTCCAGGGAATATCCGGCGTCAATCACCTGAAAATAGACGTTGACGGTCTTGAGCCTGAAATTCTTCATGGCGCGAGCGGAC
>DRJW01000269.1 GCA_011052055.1 Nitrospirota bacterium | reverse complement strand
TCGATAATTGTAAATCCCGTCCACCAGACATCACGTCCGCCGCCTTTAAACGCGAACAGCTTATATTTTCCAGCGTTCTCGATCACAAATTCGACCTTTCTTTGCGCCAGCCACGCCTTTAGCTCGTCCGCGTCTCCATTCTCAACGAGAGCTGAAAATCCTTCCCCTGCGATATGCCGCGATTCCATTAGAGGATCAGGAAAGGAGCGGAGCGACGGCTGGATGACGCCGTATCCGGCTCCCGCCAAATCCGCTATGTTGGCCGCGATCCATCTGTTGGCCGCCAATATTTTCGTTCCTTGCTGTAGCGCCATATCGTTAATTATAGATATAGATAACGCCGAGGTCTGAGCGTCCGGTGAATGCTTGTATATAAAAAGCTCATGGATATCATAGGCCTTCGCCGCTTTTTCTGGAATATCGAACTTGATATATCTGGCTGTCCGGGGCGGGAAGTTCCATTCCTGATATTCGCGCTCGTATCGGTTAAGCGTTCGGAAAAACACTTTCTCTTCAATCGGGATGAAAGGCGACGGCGGCAAAGGAGGCCCGATACTGTCCCATTTATCGCCGTCGAGCGACACCTTGACATCAACTGAAACAGGCATGCGTCCGCCCCAGATGGCTCTGATCCTTGTGATGGGCATAGGCTTTTTAAGCTCTATGGTAAACGGCTTTTCAGAAACCAGTGTTGTGGAGAAAATCTTGTCGGAAATGGCTTTAAGCCTCTTATTAGCTATCCATTGATCCGGCGGTATGGAAACCACCGGCCACCGCTTCGGGCGCATATTATATAACACCTCCCAGTTCGCCACGGAGCCGGCTTTAAAATTCGGCCCACAACAAGAATTAAGCTGGCCTTCCAAAATATTCGGCGGCCCGGTAAGGACGACGCCTACATCAGGGTCTTTTTCCGTCAGACGAGCCTTTCTTATATCGCGAGAGCTTTTGTAATCCACAACATTGAGATTGACTCCTCTTACAACAGCTTCAAAAGCGAGACGATGGGCGCGCTCGTAATCTATCCATACAAGCGATTTGAGCCCTGTCTTTTCCATATCGCTCATTATTCGGTCAGTCAGTTTTATCTCATCCGCGCTTTCCCGCTTGAGCATCGAGAACGCCCATGAGTTACTGGCTATAGAAGCGGTGATAATTATTACGACCATACTCGTCGCCATGAGCCTGGATATTGTCCAGATTCGACGGGCCGTTATCGCAACGGCGATATAAAGCGGAACTATAAGCGGGAGGAGATACCGCGATTGGCGCAAAAGGGATTTTTCATCCAACAGATAAATCAGGAGAAACATAATGAGAAATACCAGCACAGGAGCTGTTTTGAAATTGGGGCCAGCGGGGCGCGCTACGTCGTCGGCGCTTTTCCTGAAATCCCTAAAACAGATAAAAAACAGGGTCAGCAAAGATACCGACGATAAACCCAGGGCGATCCACCCCGATATTGAAATAATCGCGGGCGGCGTCATTTTCGGATAAAGCAGAAACAGACGCTTGTAAGTAAACCAGAGAGCCATCGTCCGTTCACTGAAATTTGTAACGCTAAAAGACCCGGTATCGGATAAAGCCAGGTGTGAAATTGTCATCCAGAACGGTATT
Source organism: Nitrospirota bacterium (assembly GCA_011052055.1). Taxonomy (GTDB): domain Bacteria; phylum Nitrospinota_A; class UBA7883; order UBA7883; family UBA7883; genus DRJW01. Next base: position 1,268 of record DRJW01000269.1, on the reverse strand, counting down.
GCTCCCGTTAACATTCCGGCTATAACGGCGATGTTGGATATGTTCATAATGTTTTTGCGATCACTGAAAAATAAAAACAGGAGCGCGGTAATTACAAAAGGAGCTGACAGCAGGCTTGTCCAGATCAATATCCCCATTAAAAATCCGAATAACGCGCAGACTACCGGCGATATCCGCTCGCCTTTCCAGTTTTCCGTGGCGAACCATAAAATAAGCGCGCCGCCGCAAACGACCTCCGGGTAGCACCCGCGTGGAGTGACGTTGTAGAAGCTGGGGGCAAACGATGGCGCCGCCCACAAGAGCGCGGCGATGTAACCTGTCGCTTGACTCCCGGCGGCGCTTTTCCCCAGGAGGTAAAATGCGAAAATACCCAGGGTGGAGACAAGGATCGGAGCGAACGACAGACCCCACCATGTCGGCCCCGTAATAAAGAAAAGCGGAGCCGTTATCCACGCCTCGATCGAGCCCATATATCCCTGCCCATAGTAAACGAGGGGAAAGGCGGTCTGGTTTGCGATATCATTGGCCATAATGCCAAGAATAGCCGCGTCCGCCTTATGCGCGAAACCATACGCATAAATCACTCTGTAGACGAGACCTGTAATGGCGATAGAGAAGAGAGGGAAAATAGCGCGGCGTGGAAAAAGTTTTATAGAAGACATTGCTTTTAGCTTGTATCCCCCTCCAATAACAGGTGGCCGACAGCGGAAATCAAGTTTATCAGAGAACCAAAACCGCGCAAGCAATTAAAAGATGTGGGCTGTGTCATCATCCCCGGTCACGTTTGGCGCTGGTGTCTTGCGGCCACAGGCAGGGTGCGCCGGATATTCAGATAAAGGCGCAGAGCGTCAGGAGCTGTCGGGAGCCAGGCTGAAAGCCGGGATTGAAAACGGGTCTTCCGGGTCTATATTCAGAAACTCCGGCTCCAGGAGCGCCAGGTCGATATCCCCTCGTTGTCTGCATATATCTCTGACGACATCATCCAGAGGCCCTGTCCGAAACAGATGCTCAAATTCGATGTTCGCTTCATCGGCTTTTCCGGCGAATAGTAGAGCGCTTTTATCGCTGATCTTTTCAAAATCTTCATTTCCCGCCCCACCCGGCGCAACCTGGGAGAATAGCCATCTCCTTTGTGTGACCAGAAAAAGGTTCAACGCGACCAACGAGTAGCCCATTCTTGACGCCATCTGAATCGAGTAATCCATCAGAAATTCGGAAAACTCTTTTTCGTATCCTATGACCAGCAGTTTGTCGTTGTATCCGGCCCC
>DRJW01000268.1 GCA_011052055.1 Nitrospirota bacterium | reverse complement strand
GAGTAAGCCTTAACTGCGCGCTGTCTATCTTGATCTCGCCGGAGCCTCCTTTGGGCTCTTCACCGGCTTCGAGCCTTGGAAAGCGCTCATACTCTACCTCGGAAGAGAGAAAAGCGATTTTGCTCAGCTTGACGCCCATCCACACGGTTATTTTATGCGCGTCGAACGTGGCATTCTGTTTATCCTGGTTTAAAGCTTCAAATTCGTAATAGCCGTGCCACTGAACTTTATCCCCCTGTTTTAAGGCCGCTACAGCGCCGATGTCATAGGGCGACTTTTGCGCGAACGCCTGTTTAGCGTACAGGCTCATTACAGCCACGAAGATAATAATAATGAGACTCATTCTCATTATGCGTCCGTAAAACATGATAGTAAACTCCTCTATTAATGGGTTAAAAAAACTGAACTAAAATTGATAAAAGGTGGTCTCTACGTGGCGTTCCCCTGAAAAAATCGTGGGAACGACAGCATAATCTGCTCATCTATATTATTGACCGCTTGCTTAAATCCTTCAGGATCGGCCTGCCTGGCGCCAACGCCGAAAAGCCCCGGGTTCCCCACTGCCTCAAGGGCGATGTCAAACTGCTTTAATATGGCCTCGCTTTTTTTCGGGTCCTGTTTTTTGACGTTACCGTCGAGCGCGTCTAAATAGCTTTTGCGCGCAAGGCCCAGCCTTGCTTTATTGTTCTTGAAATCTTTCAGCCCGTCGCGCATGCACCTGTAAAGCTTCTCCCGGATCGATATATACACAAGGTTTGCGAAAAGCTCTGCGGTTTTTGAAGTATCCTTTTTCTCAATGGCCGCATTAAATTCCGGCCTGAGCTTATCCACCTCGAACAGATGCCCCTTTTGCGCGGAAATACCTTCTTCAGATTTTTTTTGGGCCAGATCCCACTTTCCCTCCGACACCGCTATAAGCCCCTCCCTGAAAATAATAACCATCTCGTCTTCAGCCTCGGCATAGCCATACGAAAAGGCATAGTGTGGCCAGGAGAGGGTGAAAAACAATAAGGTCAGGCCAAAAAGCGCCTTACGCATGGGCCAGCTCTCTTGTGGCCGCCGGTCTTGCGGTCCTGGTGAGAAGATAGACAGAGCCGGTCATGTATGTCATGTAAGATACGATCTGGAGCAGGCTCGGAGCCGAAGTGTAACCGAGTAGCGCCTTGAAGAAAATACCCACGTCCGACGAGTCGCTCATAAGCCAGCTGATATCGAAAACCGCAGGCTTGACAACAGGAAGCAGGTTTATGTCCTGCATGATTCCAACCATGTTGTTGAGCAGACCAGCCGCTATGACCAGAACCAGCGCGCCGGTGATTTTAAAAAAGAGATGGATGGGGACTTTTTTCATTCCCTTGAAAATAGCAGTGGTAACAGCAATGGCCAGCGCAAGGCCGATCAGACTGCCGTAAAGAGCGGCCTCGCCCATCTCGGCGCCATACAGCGCGCCAAGAAAAAGAACCGTCTCGAAACCTTCCCTTAAAATAGCGAGATAGGCCATAAACACCAGAGCGACGATGTTTCCCGCGCTGACGATATCGTCAAGCCGCTTTTCCACAGAGCCTTTAATGTGGCGGCTGTTGCGGGCCATCCAGACCAGCATGTATGTGAGCATCAAGACGGCGAATCCCATTATCCCGATCTTGATATAAAGCTCCGCCCGCGCGCTTTGAAACCCGCTGTAGAAAAGCTGAAAAAAGAAGGCCAGGGCAAACGCTGTGACGAGGCCCAGTCCCACCCCGGCGTAGACCCATTTATTGTATTTCTTAAGATCCATTCGCGTAAGAAACGAAAGAATGATTCCTACAACAAGGAACGCTTCGAGTCCTTCACGAAAAGAAATAAGTAATCCGCCGGTCATACCTTGCTACCTGATAACTGGGTTTATATGATTTTTAACAGATCAACCGCTTAAGCCCTGCGCCGCCCGCGTCGCCTGCATCGCCTGCGTCGCCTGCATCGCCTGCATCGCCTGCATCGCCTATGTTGCCCGCGTTTGGGCGATAATGATAATCGTTATCGTCCAGGTAAAAATGATATTCATTCCCAATTAACAAGTCAACACTTTTTTGATCTTTAGAAGAAATATTACTGGCTGGTTTTCGAGCAATCGGAGCAGAGGCCGTAAATTTCGAGCCGGTGGCTATGCATCTCGAAATCGTGGCTCCTGGCGACGTTGATTTTTAGTTTTTCCAGAGAGTTGTCGGTGAACTCCGTAATCTTCCCGCACTCGTTGCAAACGAAGTGGTCATGATGTGACTTCATGGGGCTCTCGAAGTGTTGATGCTCCTGTCCGAAAGAGTGATGGTCGATCACATTGTAATCTCTCATAAGCTTTAGCGACCTGTAAACAGTGGCTATGCTGATCGAAGAGTCTTCCATTTTGGCCCGGTTATAAACATCCTCGGTATTTAGATGCCCCGGATCTTTTTCAATAACATTAATAATCACTTTGCGTTTTTTAGTAAGGGTCATTCCTTTCTCAACGCACAATTGGGCCAGGCTTTTTCCCTTTCTCGCGCCATTTTTCATCTTCAAGACCGAGCTAAAGTTCTATCGTGATTTGCTTTATTTTTATAAATATTATCCGCACAAGCGTTATCAGCCTGAATTATATTCCTGAATCGCAAAAATAACCCCTGTTTTCTGCCGCGCGCCTCAAGTTATGGATCACGACCAGGGCTGTATTTAAAAACCACTATATTGCGCGGATACGGCGATGGCGCTAATATCAAGACATACTTGTGGGCCATCTGGCGCAAGCCAGGTGGCGTGGGTGAGAACTATATTACCAGGAGGAAAAAATGGAAGTCAAATTTGACGATGGCGCGTGCCAGCAGGCCGGGGAATGCGTGAAAGGTTTACCAGAGGTTTTCAAGGTTGTAGATAACAGCTTCGTAATTGACACATCGAAAGCCACTGAAGAGGCCATTCGCGAGACGGTGGCGAAATGCCCGCATGGCGCGCTTAAATGCGTTGATTAAGGTTTAGGGAACCTCTAAAAATCCATTTCTGCTACAATCGGCTGTAAAAGGCGCCATGCTTCGTTGCCGAGTCAAAATCGTCCTCAGAGTAGTTACTACT
>DRJW01000267.1 GCA_011052055.1 Nitrospirota bacterium | reverse complement strand
AAGGAGAGAGCTCGATGCGCTCAAAGACTCGGTAGACCTCGTCATCGCTGACTCCCGGTTCAATGCGATAGATCTTGAAACGCGGCACAGCTATCAAGGCATTGTCGTCTCGCCCCTTATCAAAAATTTCACCAGGTACGATGGCAAAAACCCGAACCCTGAGCGGCTTGTCAAATGGAGAAGTGATAAAAAAACCATCCTGTTTATCGGCAGGATTACGGCGAACAAGAGGATAGACCGGCTTATACAGACCCTGGCGGTGTATGTAAAACTGTATGGCCCGGACATCAGGCTGGTTGTTCCCGGATCGTGGAAAAGCAACAAGCCGCACAAAGATAGCCTTTTAAAGCTGATCGCCCGGCTTGGGCTGGAGGGGCTGGTTGAGCTACCAGGATTTATCGACGATGACGACTTTATCGCTCTTTTCAGTATGGCGGATGTATATCTAAGCCTGAGCGAGCATGAAGGGTTCGGCGTGCCCTTGTTAGAAGCGATGTATTTTAAGACGCCGGTGGTAGCCTATGACGCATGCTCGATCCCGGAGGTGATGGGCCGCGCCGGAATAAAGTTACACAGTAATGATCCGGTGACTACTGCCGTTGTGTTAAGAGAGCTGTTTGAAAATAACAAGCTTTGTAGCAGGATCGTGTCTGGGCAGGATGAGCGGCTAAAAGAGTTTTCAAGAGAAAACATAGAGCCGGGACTCAAAAAGGCGTTTGAGCCGCTATTATAAATGGAAAGGGCGGGTAAAAATGAAAGAGGAAATATTGTTGGGAGCCATTCAGGCGGCTCCGGTTATCTTCAATAAAGAAGCTTCGTGCGAAAAAGCGGTCAGGCTCATTGGCGAGGCCGGATCGAAAGGGGTTAATCTAGCCGTCTTCGGCGAGACATGGCTCCCCGGCTATCCCTGGTTCAACGTCGCCTGGGCGGAGCCTCTGGGTCAAAAAGCGGCGGAGGAGTATCTGGCTTCCGGCGTAACAATTCCCGGCCCATGCGTCGACGCCCTGTGCCAGGCGGCCAAGGACGCCTCGTGCGATGTGGCGATAGGCGTGGCGGAGCTTGATCCGGTCAGTCACGGAACGATATACGCCACTCTGCTTTTTATCGGCTCCGAAGGAAAAATATTGGGCAAACACCGGAAGATTAAACCAACCGCCGCCGAAAGAATAATGTGGGGAGAGGGAGACGGAAAAAGTTTCGATGTTTACGAACGGCCATACGGGAAGTTAAGCGGCCTCAACTGCTGGGAGCATCAGATGGTTCTGCCCGGTTACGCCCTGATGATGAAAGGGACGCAGTTTCACGCCTCGGTATGGCCCGGAGGGGAGCCATATACGCGCCAGACCTTCCTGACGCAGGCTTTCTGCTCTCAGGCGGGATGCTATGGAATAATGGCGGGCGGGATTATCCGGGAGGAGGATATACCTGAAAAGTACCACGCCATGTTGCCGATGCGGGCTGTTCCGAGGACTGGTCACAGCGCGATTATCAGCCCGACAGGAGAAATTCTGGCAGGGCCATTGAACGCCGAAGAGGGAATAGTAACCGCCAAAGCCTCCCTGAGCGTGATAAGAAGCGCGAAAGCCTGGTCGGATCTGCGCGGCCACTACAGCCGCCCCGACATTTTCGAGTTCAAAGTCCACGGAGAGCCGTTGATCCCCGGAGCGCAACCGAAGCCTTCTGGCGGTCAAGAGACGCAAGATACGCCAGATAGCGCCGAAAACTAAAACGCGGCGTAAAAAAAACCGGGCTCTTTATTGAAAAGAGCCCGGTAAATGATCGATATCAGAGAAAATTAACGGTCGATACCGCCATCGATAGCCGCTTCGCGAACCGCCATCGCCTCAAAACCAGCCGCTTTGGCCTTGGCTTTGTCGCCGGAGGCTTTCAGCTCGTTATGATACGCCGTGGCTCCACCGATGCATTTTAAAGCATAGTCGAAAGCATAAGGAATACCGGCGCCTCTTGGGGAGAAACCGCCCAGAATAACGCCCACAGTCGCGGCCTCATAGACCTCAAGGACGCCAGCGCCATTTTCACAGGCGACAATAACATGAACTATGCATTTAGAAGACATTGTCGCCACGCCGCCAGACATGAACATAAGCTCTTTGGTCTGCTGTGATAATGCCCCATCGCTGAAAACTGTTGAGTAATAGTTGCCGAAAGCCATACCGGCGTCTGTGCTGACAGTGTTGATGATCTTGAACATACGCGGGTTAAACCCGGCCACATCATCCATGTACTGGTTGGCTTCCTGGTCGTTCATCGAACCGGCCAGCTCTTTCATTTGCTTGCGCAGATCAAGCATTTTGCTAACGTTGTCGCTCATAATCATCCCCTTTAAAAAATCTAAATTGACAATGATTTACCATTTTGCGGTATGTCCCATAACAAGAATCACGCCACCGCGACTTACGAATCACGCCACCGGGATTTACCAAGTTAACATCAGGCCCAACACTACCGCGAATTGGGGTTACTATAATCCGACTCCATCAGAAAGTCAAAATATTTAATGTGTTAAAATTGAAAAAAATAGTCCGGCCCTGTATCTGAAAGCCTGGTAATTCGCCAGGCTATCTTTACTGGATTTTACATGCCATATAAGGTTAGAATACCCAGCTTCGTCGCATGGGGCGTCGTCAAGCGGTAAGACACGGGCCTTTGGAGCCCGCATCCGGAGGTTCGAATCCTCCCGCCCCAGCCAGGAGGCGTAAAACGGTTAAGCTAAATTGTTATGAGGTATGTTGATGGAGTCTAAAAATGGCAATAGGCTGGTTTTAATCAGCGGCAGGTCGAACCTGACTCTGGCAGAGGAAATATCCGATTCCATGGGAACGCCTTTGTGCGAGCGGGATCTTACGAATTTTTCCGACGGAGAGATTTTCGTCCAGATTCAGGAAAACGTGCGCGGTTCGGACGTGTTTGTAATTCAGTCAACATGTACCAATGTAAATGAAAACCTGATGGAATTGCTGATTATGATCGACGCCATCCGCCGCGCCTCGGCAAAGCGGATAACCGCCGTGATCCCGTATTTCGGCTATGCGAGGCAAGACAGAAAGGTGCAGTCGCGCACCCCGATCACCGCCAAACTGGTGGCCGATCTTGTCACCGCCTCCGGCGCTGACCGCGTCCTTGCCATGGATCTGCACGCAGGGCAGATTCAGGGTTTTTTCGGTCTCCCGGTGGATCACCTTTACGCCGCTCCCATTCTGACTGAATATATAAAAACCCAGAGGTATAAAAATCTGGTGATTTTTTCCCCCGACGCGGGAGGCGTGGAGCGGGCCAGGGCGTTCGCAAAATCCCTAGGAGCCGGACTTGGAATTATAGATAAACGGCGCGAAGAAAAAAATGTCGCCCACGCGATGCATATTATCGGCGAAGTAAAGGGCCGGAAAGTGATGATAGTTGACGATATGGTGGACACAGCCGGAACACTGACCGAATCGGTTAAAGCCCTTATGTCGGCAGGCGCGGAATCTGTGTCGGCATGTTGTACGCATGCGGTTCTGTCCGGCCCGGCCATCGACAGAATAAACGGCTCTGATCTGAGACAGCTTATCACAACCAATACCATAAACCTGGATTCGACCAGGAATGAATGTAGAAAAATAACAGTATTGTCCGTAGCCAGCCTGCTGGGCGAGGCTATAGTGCGAATCCATGACGAAACTTCGGTGAGTTCGCTGTTCGACTATTAAAACTGAAATGGGCCGCGCCCGATTGTAAGTGAGGATAAAGATCATGAATAAAACTGTTTTGGAAAGAAAAAGTGAAACTGTTTTGGAAGGAAAAATAAGGCAGGTTGGGAAAAAAGGCCCGTCCAGGAGAATCCGCGCCGAAGGATTCTTACCGGGAATAATATACGGACAGGGAGAAAACCTTCCCGTTACTGTTGAAGCCACTGCGATAAAGAAAATTCTGGAAGTAAAAGGAGGCGTGAACAATATTATAAAAACCAGGCTTGAGGGTGATAATAAAGAACGCACTGTTATGATTAAATTTCTTGATGTCCACCCCGTTTACGACACCCTTTTGCATATCGACCTGATCGAAGTGGATACAAAAAAACTGATCAAGATATCGGTCGCGATGGAGTTTACCGGCGTCTCGAAAGGCGTGAAGCTTTCCGGCGGCAGAATGAACATCGTCCTGCGTTCGCTCAATGTCGAGTGCCTGCCCGCAGAAATACCTACAGCCATCAAGGCGCCTATCGATAATCTGGATGTCGGCGATTCTTTGCGGATCAAGGATTTGCAAGTAGACTCCGGAGTAGCTATTTTAAATAACCCGGAGACTGTCATAGTAAACATTATCGAGCCTAAAGTGGAGGCGGAGCCTTCTGCGGGTGAAGCCGAGGCCGCCGAAAGCGAGGAAGCCGCGACGGATGAAGGGGCAAAAGAATCTACGGAGGCCAAGGGGAAAAAGTCCACAGAGCAGGGAGCCAAATAACTGCCCTGCCATTATGCGAATAACTGGATAACTGCGTGAAACTGGTTGTGGGCCTTGGGAACCCCGGAGCGCGCTATAAAAATACGCGGCACAATGCGGGATTCATGGCTGTGGATAGTTTTTTACGACGGCGCGGCCTTGCGATAAGTGGCGGAAAATTCCGGTCCCCATTTTTATCGACCCATCTTTTGGGCCAGGGCGTAGCCTTTATCAAGCCGGCTCTATATATGAACCTGAGCGGCGGCCCTGTAAAAGAGGCGGTT
>DRJW01000266.1 GCA_011052055.1 Nitrospirota bacterium | reverse complement strand
TTTTAAAGGAATCCCCAATCCTTTCGAGGCGACAAGGTATCATTCGCTTATCGTAGACGAGCATACGCTTCCCGACTGCTTCGAGATTACCGCAAGGACGCCGGAAGGGGAGATCATGGGCATCCGTCATAAAACGGCTCCCACCGAAGGAGCGCAGTTTCATCCCGAATCGATCATCTGCGAGTCTGGAAAAGAGATATTGAAAAACTTTTTAAATGGATAACCGGTTTGGGCAATCTTGCAATATTCCACAAAGCATGAATTACGATAAAGATGGTAATTTGAAAAATTGAGACCTCTGAAAAAGTAACGTTTAACTGTCATTGCGAGGAGTGTAAGCGACGTGGCAATCTCCAACCACTTGGTTTGCAAAGGCATGAGATTACTTTGTGGAGTTTATCCTGAGCTATTGCGAAGGACTCGTAATGACATTTGCAGGAGTTTTTCAGATGTATCAAATTAATATTTAATTTAACGCAGAAAACCTTATGCCTATAAAAAACGCGATTTCAAAAGTAATCGAAGGCGCCAGCCTCACCAAAGACGAGATGGTCGCCGTCATGGAGCAGATAATGACAGGAGCCGCATCCGACGCGCAGATCGGCTCTTTTTTGACGGCGCTCAGGATAAAAGGGGAGACCATCGACGAGATAACCGGGGCCGTTATCGTCATGCGCGAAAAAGCGTTGAGCGTAGACGCGGGCGAGGGGCCGGTTGTGGACACATGCGGCACCGGCGGCGACGGCGTTAACACGTTTAACATCTCCACGACATCCGCGTTCGTGACAGCCGGAGCGGGGCTTACCGTCGCAAAGCATGGCAACCGCGCCGTGTCGAGCGCCTCCGGCTCGGCTGATGTTTTAAAGGCGCTCGGTGTGAACATATCAGCGGAGGTGAAGACGGTCGAAAAATGCCTGAGCGACATCGGAATAGGCTTCCTTTTCGCGCCCCTGATGCATGGCGCCATGAAATACGCTATCGGCCCCAGAAGAGAGATAGGAGCGCGGACTATTTTCAACATCCTCGGCCCTCTCACCAATCCTGCCGGAGCAAAGGCCCAGGTTATAGGCGTCTATGACCGCTCGCTTTTAGAGCCACTGGCCGAAGTCTTAAAAAATCTTGGGGCGAAAAGGGTGATGGTTGTCCACGGGTCGGACGGGCTCGACGAGATAACCGTCACCGGCGTCACCTACGCCGCCACGAGCGTGGAGGGGAAAACCGAAACGTTTAAAATCGATCCCGAAAAACTGGGTATGCCCCTTCGAGGCCTGGACGAAATAAAGGGCGGCGATCCATCCGCTAACGCGAAGATCACAAGGAGCGTGCTGGATGGAGAGAAAGGCGCGCGCCGTGATGTGGTTTTACTAAACGCGGCGGCGGCCATATGGGCTGGAGGCGCGGCCAATTCTCTTGAGGAGGGAATTGAAAAAGCAAAGGAGTCTATCGACTCCGGCTCAGCGAAAGAGAAACTGGAGCTACTGGTTACTAAAACCTGCCAATGACAACAGAAGAAAGCCGGAAACGTAGGCTTGGACTAATTATGTCGGCTAAAAGAATCGTCGTCAAAGTGGGGAGCGGTGTGCTCACCGGCGAGAAATATCACGACGTGAATCCGGAAGTTGTATCGAGGATCGCCCGGCAGGTGGCGGTTCTTATTAAGCAGGGACGAAAAGTGGCCATAGTAAGCTCCGGTTCGGTGGCGATCGGCGCAAGACACCTTGAAGTGGGGCGGCGCGATCTTTCCATCCCTGTGCAACAGGCGGCGGCGGCGGTCGGACAGAGCGATCTGATCGGGCTATGGGCCAACGGCCTCGGCGCGGAAGGGTTGAAAGTGGGGCAAATTTTGCTCACCCACGATGATCTGGCGAACCGCAGGCGATTTTTAAATGCGAGAAACACAATAAACACCCTGTTCGATTTCGGATTCGTGCCTGTGATAAACGAAAACGACACCGTAGCCGTGCATGAGATAAAGTTTGGCGATAACGACACGTTAAGCGCGCGCGTGACAAACCTGATAGAAGCCGGCCTGTTGGCGGTTCTCTCCGATGTGGACGGGCTCTATTCGAGCGATCCCCGGCTCGATAAGGACGCCTGCAAGGTGGATATTGTAGACAGGGTGGACGATTCTATCCTGGCTATGGCCAAAGACTCGTCAACACGCACCGGGCTTGGAGGCATGGCTTCCAAAGTCAGGGCCGCAGACGAAGCGGCCAGGTTCGGAGCGGCGACGATCATCATACCAGGCGCAAAAGAGAACAGCTTGCTCGATGCGCTTGCCGGGAAACGAATCGGCACTTTTTTCTTCCCGCATGAAAACAAGATGAGCGGCAAGAAACACTGGATAGAATACACGCTAAAATCACAAGGCTCGATTATTGTCGATAAAGGCGCCAAAGACGCGCTCACTTTAAATGGAAGAAGCTTGCTCGCCTCCGGGATAACGGATGTCAAAGGCGATTTTGAGTCGGGCGAGGCGGTGGATATCGTCGGATCGGATGGGAGAACCATAGCCAAAGGGCTTGTCAATTACCACTCCCCGGAGCTGGCGCGGATCATGGGCCGAAAGTCTGGCGAGATTGAAAAAATCCTGGGATATAAAATATATGACGAGGTGATGCACAGAAACGATATGGTTTTCTCTGGATGATAAAATCATGGTCACTTTTCATCTCCAATATAAGGGAACCTCTAATAATCCATTTCTGCTGCAATCGGCTTAAAAGGCGCCATGCTTCGTTGCCGAGTCAAATTCGTCCTCAGAGTAGTTACTACTACGCTTGCGGCTATTTTGTCTCGCCGCCTCGCCTGACGGCTTTTCGCTCGATTTCGCTACGAAAGCGCTTTTTAGAGGTTCCCATAA
>DRJW01000265.1 GCA_011052055.1 Nitrospirota bacterium | reverse complement strand
GTTATGGTGGCGCTGGCCCAGCTTGACCCGTTGTCAGTCGAATAGGAGCGGCGTATGAACCTGTCCGATTTGTCTCTTGCCAACAAAAGGATGCGCCCGTCCGGCAATTTTACAACCGTCGGCTGAATGGCGTCGTAATCGTCGAGCCGGGCGATTGTTTTCTCCAAAATCTTCCCTTTGCTATATTTCAGCCTCGCTGTGTATGATCCAACCATATTTATTTCATACATAAAATCGGTGAACAGCGGGACCAGCATCGTATGATCGGCGATTTTTATCGGAGGGTTGCGCGGCAGGTTGCCCAGTTTCCAGACCAGTGTTTCACCCTCGCTCCAGGTTTTGCCGTCGTCGGGCGAGGTGACATAATCTACCATCGAACCGCTCCATCCCCCCACCGCCACCGCCGCGAAGAAAAGCCAGATGACCTTGTCGTCATCTTTGAAAAGAGCCGTGTTACCCACCGATTTAGAATAATCGCTGGGAATAATCACACGCGGTTTCGTCCAGGCGCCTGTCTTTTTTTTCCACTCCGCCCCGAAAATCCTGGCTCCGCTGTCTGTCTCCTTGCCTGCGGAAAACCAGGTGGCCAGGATATCGCCGTTTTCAAGCTCGACCATGGACGAGCCGTGAGGTTTTCCGAATCCTTCAGGCGAGGAGATAGTGTCCGATTTAAAAACCGGCTCACAGTAAGCCGCTCCCGTCGACAAGACACAGGATAGTAAAACAAGGCTAAAAAAACGCATCACAAGATTATACGTTCGTATATTACGTGGGTAAAGGCGGGAAGTTCCCGTCAAACGGAATTTACCAGATATACTTCCCTGCGACAGCTCCGAGACGCTCTTTTATTGTCAGCTTGAACGGCCCGGTCACCCGCTCGCTTAAAGCTATATCAGCTTCAAGCTGGCCGCGTAATCTTTTTATGAAAGGATCGTCATTCGAGCCGTGGATAAAGAGGGTGGCTTCACGGGTGGTCAGCATGCTCCGGGGGGTCAGGTTCGCCGATCCGACAGCCGCTATCGTCTGGTCAACCAGAGCCACTTTCGCGTGCGTCATTTTCGGGAAAATATAAACGTTTAGTTTTCCTGTCCGGCCTGCTTCAAGGAGCCGGTTTATCGTGGCCATGTTCGCGTAAAGATGAGTGTCCGGATTTTTCGGGAGCACAATGTCTACCTGAACATCTCTTTTTGTGGCTCTGATAATCGCTGATATGATCTTGCTGTCAGAGAAATAGGCGTGTTCCAGGATGATCCTCTGTCTGGCGTGGTCTATTATCTGCAAAATCGCGGTCCTTATCTCGGTGGCGCGCCGGTCGTTAGTCGCAAGAACGTATGGGGCTCCCTCCGGCCACGGGGCCGACCGCAGAACCTTGTCCGCAAAAGCTGGCTCCCAACGCCTGCTTTTTAGCCTGACCATGTAATCATGCCACTCATTATGGTATTCGTCCGCTATGTTCATCCCTCCGAGCAGTACGGTATCGTCATCGATTATGAAATATTTAGAGTGATCGTTGTCTGAAAGCGGATCGACTTTGACTGATATATTTTTATGCTCCTTAAAACCAGAGTTGGCGAAAACAGGGCTCGGCCTGCCTTTTATAATGTCGCCCAGCTCGAAAAAGGTTCCCAGGGCGTCTTTTTTTACGGTGACTTTAACGCCCCTGTCGGCGGCTGATATAAGAGCCTTTACAACCTTTTTGCCAATATTGTCGTCTTTCCAGATAAACGTCTGGACGAAAACGGTCTTGCCTGCGCGGCCTATGGCGCCGAGCGCGGCGTCAAAAGCCTCCTTTCCGTCGATCAGGAGTTCAAGGTCTGAAAGGTTATCAGCCGGAGTCGTAAAAAAGCTCTCTTTAAGTACCCTGTCCGGCTCCGGCCCCAGCCCAAGTGGATTAAAAACAAACTGGATCAAGGCTGTAAAAACCAATAGCGCCAAAGAGCCAAAGACGAAAAAGACGATACCGGGAGTTCCCATCATATTGAAAGTCAGAAAACGGAGTCGTATATGTCCAGGGTTTTCCTGGCCGTATCTTTCCAGGAAAACAGGGCGGATCGCTTCAGGCCTTTCTTTTTTAATTCCTCCCGCAACGCCTCGGAGTGGGCCATTGTCACGATGGCTTCGCTTATTTCCCCGGTATCCAGAGGATTGACAAGAACTGCGGCGTCCCCGACAATTTCTGGCAGAGATGAAACATTTGACGTAATTACAGGCACCCCGCATCCCATCGCTTCAAGAGGTGGAAACCCGAACCCTTCGTAAAGAGTCGGGAACGCAAAAATATCGGCGGACTGGTAGAGATTAATAAGGTCTTGCTCGGTCACATAATTGGTCAGGATAATCTCGTTGTTTAGATTAAACTTTTCGTATGTCCGCAAAATGTCTTGATATAGCCATCCACGTTTTCCGCAAATCACCAGTTGGTATTCTTCATTCAGTTTTGGGAGAGCCATGTTGAAAGCCTCCATTAACCTTGTAAGATTTTTTCTGGGCTCAAGGTTTCCTGCGAAGAGAATGTATTTATTTCTGATCCCGAATTTACGTTTAATCTCCTCCTGGTCGTGGCCGGGAGGGGCCGGGGAATATTGGGGGCTGACAGCGTTGTAGACAACATGAATTTTCTCTTCAGGAGTATTCAGATATTTGATGAGGTCGCTTTTAGTGGATATAGACGGCGCGATTATTTTATCCACTTTGCGTACAACCTGATTTAACAAAATTCTCATGTAGAGGGCGTATTTTTTTGGCACGGTTTCCGTCCTGGTAAAGGCCACAACGTCATGTATGGTCACAACAGTGCGGAACCCGACCGATCGCAGGGGAATCATGAACGCCGGGCCATGAAAAACATCCACATTCTTGTTTGAGAGCAGATGTGGGAGATAAAAACTTTCCCACAAATCACCGATAATATGGTTTTCGTTAGAAATCCATGTCTTGAAATTTGTAAAGTTGCCAAGGCTCCTGAACTCTGATTCATACGAATGATTGTTCGAGATCATAAAATATTCATTAGTAGCGTCGATGCTCTGGAATTCCCTTATCAGGTTTGTGACATAGTAGCCGACACCCGATTTAGGCTTATTGATTGTTCGGATATCCAATCCTATCTTCAATTATTTCCCCCTTTTTCTGAATGCGGCAACTGAAATAAATAATGGATCGCTTCAGTTTTTATCCGGTTTTGTATTCAAGGTCAAACGAATTTCCAGGCTCATAGCGGTAAACCAGAACGCGAAAAGCTTTTCGTAAACCTGGGTGAACGTGTTGGCGAGCCATTCGATTCCGAGCCACCGCCAGACTTTCCATAGCCTGATCCTCAAATACGAGATTTCAAGCTGATTAATCGTATAGTGGTTATACAGCCGATTATCCTGAAACAGCATGCGTACGCCTTCTGCGGAAAAAAAATGCCTATGAGTAAAGTCGGAGTAGGCGTGCAAAGAGCTGAAATGAGGTACCCGTATGAAAATCGCCCCTCCAGGCCGGAGCAGGCGCGCCGCTTCTTTTAACGTGGCTCTAACGTCGGCGGTATGCTCTAACGAGTCTGTCATAATTATTTCGTCAATCGTCTCATTCTTAAAGGGAAGATGTGGCGCGTCGAGATCCGCTACAACATCCGCCTCGGTGTTGATAAAAAGATCGACCCCTATCGATCCTGGCGATTTTACGTTTCCGCAACCAAGATCCAGAATTTTCTTGTTTAAAATCAAGCTCATGTTTCCCCGGTTTTTCCGGATACTCGCAACCAGACCAACAACGCTCCAATGGTTAGAGCTATATCTGTGACCAGTTTGGCCGTGGCCGCTCCTGTAATGCCTGCTGATGGCACAAGTAAAATATTCAGAGAGATATTTACAAAAAGGGCGCCTGCGACTAATAAAACCGCATTATAACTGGCCCCTACAATGATAAGGGCATTTAACGCGGCGTGGCGGATAAACATGAATGTCATCGCCATCGCCAGCAGGACGAGCGGTTTGCCCGCCGAAACAAACCTGGGGCCGAAAACAAGGTCGATAATGTTGTGTGACAACGGAATGATCGCGCCCCCAATGAGCAAACCGATCAACCCAAGAGACGCGATGATAATATTCATCCATTTTTTGAACTGCCCGTACTCTTCGTCCGCCATCCGCGATAATGTGGGAAACGCGGCGGCCATAACCAGAGTGGGGAACACAAGAGACAGGTCAACCAGTTTTATCGCGGCGGAATATATACCTATCTGTTGAAGGCCCACACCGAGAAGCGGCGCCAAAGCGATATCGATCCTGTAAAAAGCTATCGTAAAAAAGAGTATCAAAGCAAGCGGCCAGGCCTGTCTCAAAAGATTTCTCCAACTGCGCGCGCTCCAGCGTGGTTTTATATTGACACCGTATCTTGCGGTCCATGTCAGGATCGCGGTGGTGGCGGTTATCTGGGCCACTGTCATTATAATCAGCGTAATGGCGATATCAGAGCCGAGTAGCATCGCCATGATCGCCGCGCCGGTGACTGTGATTTTCCCGGCGCCCATCAGAACTGTTTCGATATGCATCTTCTCTTTCGACTGGAATATGGCTCCAGCGTAATCGGCGAGGGAAAAAGCGGCCATGTTAGCTCCCATCAGACCGAACAGGCCGATCATCTTAAGATCGTAGCCGGCCAGATAACCGTATCCTGACGAAACTATAATGACCGCTACGCAGAGGAGCGCCTTTAGAGCCAGTATGGCTCCTGCCATATTTTCAAGAAAATCGGAGTCGCGGGACGCCTGCCTTATGAGCAATATGTTAAGCCCTGGATCACCCAGGAAAACCACGATAGCCGTCACCGAATAGAGCAGAGAAAATGTACCGAACGCCGCTTCTCCCAGCCACCTTGCGAGCACGATATAGAACGCAAACGAGAGAACGCGCGCAATCAACTCTGTGGCGGTTTTAAAGACGAGGTTTTTGCCTATCCTCCTGACTGGCGGCATCAGCCTGCAAGGATCCTAATCAAGAATGTTTTTGATGACGTAAGTTGGCTTGCTCTGCGACTCATGGTAAGTCCGCGACTGCATCTCGGCCAAAAGCCCTATGGAGACGAACTGGACTCCTATAAAAATCAGCATGACCGCAAGGAGCAAGGCCGGCCTGTTGCTTAAGGGCATTTCAAAGAAGAACCTCTGGATAGTAAGCAAAGCGCCCAGCGCAAACCCGGCCACGCCGCTTATCATCCCGATAAGGCCGAATATCTGGATCGGACTCGTCGAATAACTCAGAAGAAATTTTACGGTGATAAGGTCGAGCAAAACCCTGATAGTGCGGCCAATTCCATACTTGGAGACCCCGGCCAGCCGCGGACGATGGTTAACTTTCATCTCCGCCACTTTTACCCCCATCCACGAGGCGATGGCCGGTATGAACCGGTGCATTTCGCCGTAGAGCTTTATGTTTTTGATCACATCGCTGTGGAACGCTTTTAGCGAGCATCCGTAATCGTGCAGGTAGACTTTTGTAGTCCATGAAATAATCTTATTGGCGATCATCGAAGGCAGTTTGCGTGTCAGAAAATTGTCTTTTCTGTCGAACCTCCAGCCGGAAACGATATCGTATCCTTCGTTAAGCTTGTCGATCATCGCCGGGATATCGGCGGGATCGTTTTGCAGGTCGGCGTCTATTGTGATAATAGTCTCGCCTCTGGCATAATTGAACCCGGCGGAAAAAGCGGCGGTCTGCCCGAAATTTCCCCGTAGCCTGATGATTTTCACTCTTTTATCCCTGTTGTGGTGCGTTTTAAGTTTCTCGAAAGTCTGGTCGGTGGAGCCATCGTCCACGGCGATGATTTCAAAGCCGGGGTCGAGTTTTTCAAGAACAGGAATCAGCTCCTCGATGAAACTGTCGATGTTTCCCGCCTCATTATAGACAGGCGTTACCAGGGATATTTTCGGATTCGGGATCATGTCCTTTAACAGCTATTAAAACAATTGATTCTACTTCATTAATCTGGCTCCGGCAAGTTTTGCAAGTCCAAGGTATGCGTTGCATTTCATGAAAAGCCGATTATACTGTTTGGCTGGAGCCGAAGTGGCGGAACTGGTAGACGCGCATGATTCAGGGTCATGTGTCCTTACGGGTGTGGGGGTTCGAATCCCCCCTTCGGCACCATTTAACCCTCACTGATGATAATCTTGAGGGGATCTCTAAAAAGCGCTTTCGTAGCGAAATCGAGCGAAAAGTCGTCAGGCAAGGCGCGAGACAAAATGACCGCAAGCGTAGTAGTAACTACTCTGAGGACGATTTTGGCTCATCAACGAATTTGGCTCGTCAACGAAGC
>DRJW01000264.1 GCA_011052055.1 Nitrospirota bacterium | reverse complement strand
TCCGCGCCGCTTCCTCCGGGCCGTAAGACCACTTGTAAAAAGAGAAAAGAATTTACCCCTTGAGGGGGGGGGATCAAGGGGATGGCGCATAAGATCATCCCGAAAACCCCGGATCGACTCCTGGGTGACAAATAAGGATCGGTGTACGAGGTGACGAGTGGAGCGTTTGCTCCACGCCATGTCGTCCTGAATGGAGCGGACGCGAAATGAAGGATCTTGCCTTTGCCGCTCCTCTAAGTGTTCTTTACCTCAGGGCAGTCACGTTGATGTGCCGGAGTGAAAAACACCCCAGATGGCAAACGATTCGGCGAGGTTACTTCTTACTCTTCGCTTTTCTTTTTCTTTTTTTCCGTCTTTTCTCTTTATCTATAAATTTCTGCAGGTCGTCGGGCGTCTCAAACATCACGTCGTAAATCTTCCCGTAAAACTCGCATTCGGGCGGCATATGGTCGCGACATGTCTGGGGCCGGTCTTCATAAATCGAACACAGGTTGTTTTTGTCGAGGTACATGCATTTGCCAAGAGTAAGCTGGTACCACCGTCTGCTACGGATAAAAACTTTCGTGTTCTCGAAATGAAGCTCCCACTTGAGGTTGTCCACTTCTTCTTTGGTGACGGGGCGCAATATATCGTCCTCCAGATCACTACAGCAAAGAGCAGGGCAAGCCTCGCATCCTTTTACTTTTTTAGCGCTCACTTTAAATTGGTTTCCTTAAAATAAATGAACAGGCGTTATTCCAGATTTCCAAAGCAGATCGCAACCCGTTACTGGTGCGCCCCGGCCACTCTTCCGTCATCCTGAGCCGTCCGCTCCATTCAGGACGACATGGACGGAAAACTCTTTCAGGTTGGGCGCCACTCCCGCGCCTCCCGATAGGGATCGGGTGGTTTACACTTTATAGTAGTCCTTGTACCACTCCAGAAATTTCGGTATCCCCTCTTCTATCGTGGTTTTCGGCTCGAACCCGGACGAGGTTTTAAGCGCGTCGATATTGGCCGTCGTCTCCTTCACGTCGCCAGGTTGCATCGGCATCATGTTTTTCTCCGCCGTTTTGCCAAGGAGCTCTTCTACGATGCCGATCATTTTCATAAGTTCAACAGATTTGTTATTGCCGATATTATAAACCCTGTATGGCGCAAAGCTCGTCTCAGGCGCCGGGTTTTTAGCGTCCCATCCGTCGTCCTTTTCCGGGATCACGCCCATTGCCTTGACCACGCCTTCTATGATGTCGTCTATATAGGTGAAGTCTCGCCGCATATCGCCGTTGTTGAAAACGTTGATCGGTTTTCCCTCCAGTATCGCCTTCGTGAACAAAAACAGCGCCATGTCCGGCCTTCCCCACGGCCCGTATACCGTGAAGAACCGAAGACCGGTGGTCGGCAGGCCGTAGAGGCTGGAGTATGAGTGGGCCATCAGCTCGTTCGATTTTTTTGTGGCGGCGTAAAGGGACATAGGATGATCCACGTTCTGGTTTTCAGAGAAAGGATACGCCTTGTTGGCGCCGTAGACAGAAGATGAAGAAGCGTAGACCAGGCTCCCCACGCCGTTGTGCCGGCATCCTTCGAGGATATTGGCGAAACCCACAATGTTGGAGTCTATGTAGGCCATTGGGTCTTCGAGCGAATAACGGACGCCGGCCTGCGCCGCGAGGTTGACCACCTGGTTAAACCTGTGGTCGTGGAACAGGCCTTCAATGGCCCCCACATCTTCGAGTGACATCTTTACAAACTCGAATGAAGGGCTCTCCTCCAGAATTTTCAGGCGGGCCTGCTTTAGCGTTCTGTCGTAATATTTGTTCAGATTGTCCAGCCCGACAACGTTATGCCCCTCGCCGAGCAGTCTTCGGCACAAGTGAAATCCAATAAAGCCGGCGGCGCCGGTAACAAGAATTTTCTTCAAGTTAAATCATAGCTCCTGTTTTTATCATTAATTCGGCACGGACAAAAGATAGTATCAGGATAACGGGTCCTGCTGGTCATAAATCGTCTGATACTGGATAGGACGGACGAAGGGGAATGACGATTTAGGCAATAGTAACTGTTTTCTTATCCTTAACCATGAAACGTCAGGGTTAAGATCGCGCAGTTTACCGTCGGCCGGCGGTTTGGAATGCTCGTTGTGGGCGTAAATAACCTGGAACCTGGCCGCGCCATGATCTTTTCTTTTATAAACCAGGAATCGCTTGCTAAATTCCGGATCACCGTTAGGATGTTTTTCTATATGCTCTATGTCACTGTTGCCAAGTTTTATCAGGGCGAACTTGCTTATTTCAGACTCCGAAATTCTTGTCAACGTTCTGCTTTCTGAGGAGGACACATATATGGTGCTTAAAAACTGCTGGTTTTTAAGCAGTTGCGCGGCCATCAGCGCGGCGGTGCGCCTCCCGGACACGGAGTGGTGGAAAGAGTAGTACTCGAAAAGTTTTTCCACTATTGCCTGGGAATACTCCTCCCCTTTTTCATACAGGTCTTTTGAGACATAGCGAAGCTTTTTAGCCATCGATTCGGCGGCTGAGTCGATGAGCCAGTCTATGCGGACATGAAAATGGCTGAGACTAAAGCGGCGCTTATGCTTGACGGAAGTATCGCGCTGGATCAGCAAGGCGTAATCCACCGGCAGAAGGTCTTTAAGCAAGGCTTTGAATCTGGACGTTTCGAAATACTTCATCTGTTTCTGAAACCGGTCGGCGAGATTCAGCCCGGCGAGGCTTAACTCGCCAAGATTTTCTTTTGTGACTTTATTGTTTGAAAAGTATCTGATATATTTTTTCATGTCATCGGGCACAGCCCACTCGGTAAAAATCACGATGAAGCTGTTCATCAGGGAGCTTTCCTCTTCGCTTACTTTAGCGCGCGGTTTAAGCTCGCGCTTTTCGACAAACGGGTATGGCTTGCTGGCTTTCCTGAAATTGTTGTAAGAGTCGTCGAGGGCGAAATCGGTAAGGTAAACATCGAGTTCGTCCCGCAATGCGCGGTACAGCTCCCTGACCTGTTTTTCCTGATGGTTTAATTCAGTTTTGTGCAACTGCATAATTGTGGGCCGCGTATCCCGTAATAAGCTAAAAAACACTGAACTTGGTATAACTTTTTTAATTTTAACATGTTCCGGCCCGGCCCTCAATAGCGCAAAAGGCCTGAGTAGGATAAAATATACGAAATTTTTTTTGATCAACTTAGGATTTTCCCTGATGACCATACAAGACAAGAATCTCAAACGCTCCCTTAAAAAACTTTTAACCAATCCAATGTCGATGCGGGAGATTTTGAGGGAACTCGATGTCGACAAGACCGGGCGGACCCGGATGAGGCGGGCTATAAAAGCGTTGGCGGAATCTGGCGCCATAGTAAGGATCAAGGGAAACCGGTATGGCTTGCCTGAAAAAATGAACCTGGTCACAGGTTTAGTGCAGGGGCATAGAGACGGATACGGTTTCCTTATCCCCGACGATCCTAAAAGTGACGACCTTTTTCTTGGCGCGAAGAATTTCGACGAAGCCATGCACGGCGACCGCGTTGTGTGCCGGGTGGAGGCTACACGATCCGACGGAAGGCGCGAAGGCAAGGTCATCCGTATTCTTGAGCGCGCCCATGAGGTTGTGGTTGGCCGGTTTGAAAAGTCGAGGA
Organism: Nitrospirota bacterium; assembly: GCA_011052055.1. Taxonomy (GTDB): domain Bacteria; phylum Nitrospinota_A; class UBA7883; order UBA7883; family UBA7883; genus DRJW01. The sequence goes on along the minus strand of DRJW01000264.1, from coordinate 497 downwards.
GCGGAGGATATGTAACGCCTTTCGAGAGCCGGATGTCGCAAAATCTTTTTATTCCGGCAGGCGACACGAAAAAAGCAAAAGACGGCGCGGCTGTGATCGCCGAAATAATCGAATATCCCTCCAGGGCTCACCAGCCGCTTGGCCGTATCACCAAAGTTCTTGGCGATCCTGGAGATCCCGCAGTTGAAATTCATATCGCGACCGCAAGATTCCACCTGCGCTCAGAGTTTCCGCTCCCCGCTTTAAGTAAAGCGCGCTCTCTGAAATCTCCGCAGGAAAAAGACTGTAAAGGGAGACTGGACTTAAGGGACAGACCCATAGTGACCATCGACGGCGAGACGGCCAAAGATTTCGACGACGCGGTGGAGGTTGAGAAACTGGCCGGGGGCAAATGGAGGCTGGGAGTGCATATCGCCGATGTGTCCCACTATGTGCGGGAAGGCTCACCGCTCGACAAAGAAGCGTACAAACGCGGTGTATCGGTCTACCTGCCTGGA
>DRJW01000263.1 GCA_011052055.1 Nitrospirota bacterium | reverse complement strand
TGGTTTTTCCGGCGAATCCTGGTCTATTTCGACCAGATACCAGGAAACGTCAGCGAGATACTGGTCATTCAACTGCTAAACCTGCTTTGTCTTACTTTTTTCTCCATGCTGGTGTTTTCAAATGTCATAACATCGATTTCCACCATGTATATGTCTCGCGATCTCGATCTTCTCGTCTCTTCGCCCATCCCCGCGCGCGACCTGTTTTTATCAAAATATATCCTCACATTAATAAACTCCTCGTGGATGGCTGTTCTTTTCAGCCTGCCGGTTTTTGTGGCTTATGGACAGGTGAACTACGCCCCGTGGGTTTACTACGCCCTGCTCCCTGTTTTGATAGCGCCGTTTTTGATAATACCCTCCGGTATGGGAATTTTGCTGACCATGTTTCTTATGCGCTTTTTCCCGGCCAAAAGAGCGCACCAGGTACTGTCGTTCGTCGGCCTTGTTTTCATAGCGGGGCTCGTTATGTATTTTCGCTTTCTGGAGCCGGAGAAGTTCCTGGGGCAAGATGTGCCCGAAGCGGTCATCATTCAATTTGTAGACAGGATGAAAGCGCCTGATTACGAATGGCTCCCCTCGTCGATGATGGCGCGGGCTTTGCAACTCGGCGCGTTCGGTGACTGGGAGCTGTTTTACGAAAAATTTTTCGCGTTATGGGCGGCGGCGCTCGGTGTCCTGGCTACCACCTTGATAATCGCGATGAAAATTTATTATCAGGGATGGTCATCGGCTTACGGGTCGGAGAAGTTTTCCGCCGTCACAAAAAAAGAACGGCGTGTATACAGGCTGACTCGCTGGGCGATTCAAGGTCTGAATATAGAGACGCGGGCTCTTATGATGAAAGATGTGAAACTTTTCTGGAGGGACACCGGGCAGTGGTCACAGCTTTTTATGCTTGGCGCTCTTGCGATCGTCTATATATTCAACATCAGAAACCTTCCACTCGACACCATCTATTTAAAAAACGTTGTGTCGGTGATAAATATAGGCCTGGCCGGGGTTGTGCTGGCGGCGGTTGCGGTCCGTTTTGTCTTCTCCACCACCAGCGTCGAGGGTCTGAGTTTCTGGGTGATAAAATCGTCTCCGATCAGCTTTAAGCGTTTTTTGTGGGAAAAGTTTTTTCTCTACCTGATCCCACTGCTGACTCTGGCGGAGATTCTGGTAATCGTATCGAACCTTTTCCTCGGAGTAGACGCTTTTGTAATGGCCATATCCGCAGGATCGATCGCGTTACTGACCATCGGGCTGACCGGACTGGGAGTGGGGATGGGGGCGATATACCCTAAATTCGACTATGAGAACGTGGCCGAGATCGGGATGACCTCCGGCGCGATTCTCTACATGATTATTTCTCTGGGATACGCGGGCCTGACGGTGATGCTCTGCGCAAGGCCTGTATACACTCATCTGTACAGCGTGTTTACCGGCCGTAATATCGCGGGAGTCGACACATGGCTTTCATATGTGGCGATGCTTGTCATAACGGCGGTGATCGTGTACGCGCCCATGAGAAAAGGGGTTGAGTCGCTGGAGAAAATTGAAATCTAAAACCAGGAATAAGACAACAGGGGGCCGATCGCTATTTTTTCTAACGGTGACC
>DRJW01000262.1 GCA_011052055.1 Nitrospirota bacterium | reverse complement strand
TTTGACCGTACAGGCCGTATACCCGCCTGTTCGTGACAACCAGCGCCCGTTTCGAAATCCGGACGATCGCGCCGCCGGCCCCGGTTAAAACATCCGGGCCAATAAATATGTCGTATGAGCGGGAGCCCAGTCTTACCCGCTCTTTTATAGCCAAATCCTTTGTATCGCTTTTACTGACAATCCTGATGTCTCATGGAGTTGTAGCGGTCGCCGAGGGCCTTATCTGAACAGGCACCTGCACAACCGAATTTTCGACCAGAACCGCCAGGTAGATAATTCCACCTGCGTCTCCTGTTATATTCAGGGGAAACGTTTTTATCCCGTTTTCGCCAGTCGTGCCGGTGGAGCCAGTCCCACCGCCAGACGTGCCGCTCGATCCACCCGATCCACTTGAGCCTGTCGCGCCCTTTGTGCCTTTTGTGCCGGTTGTGGCCGATTTGTTAGGGCCTACAACGATTACCACCGCTCCACTAACGGGATATCCATTTTCATCCCAGACGCGCACCACCAGCCCGACAGTGCCTTTGTTATCTACGACACTAGGCGTCACTGTCGCCTCGAAATAGTATTTACTCGGATACGTAGGGCCAGCCGAGGCTGTAGCGGAAGCCACAGAGTCCCCTTCACCACACTGGGCCAGCGTAAAGGGCGTTACAAGGAGAACGCCCAGAATTAATATTTTTTTCCAGGACAACGTATTTTTCATCATCGAATCTCCTTGGTGTTACTCAACGATCTTGGGCGTGATGAAAATCAACAGCTCCTCGCCCGTTCTTTTGTTTATCTTGTTTTTAAACAGCCACCCCAGTATAGGAAAATTTCCGATACCCGGAACTTGATCTTTATCTTCTCTTATATCGTTTTTGAAAAGGCCGCCGATCACAGCCGTAGAGCCATTCCCCACAATTACTTCTGTGATCGCATGCTTTGTATCGATAGCGATGCCGTCAGGCGTGGTCTGCCCGGGTGAATCCTTGTTGACATCAATTTCCATCCTAATGTGGTTGTCCGGGGTAATATGCGGTTTTACTTTCAGCGACAGCACCGCTTTTTTAAACTCCGTTTTTGTACCCTCCGACGACGTTGTCTGGTACGGTATTTCCTGGCCAGACTCTATTGAGGCTTCTTTGTTGTTCATCGTCGTGATTTTAGGCATTGAGACTATGCGGCCCTGGCCATTTTGCTCCATGGCCATAAGTTTCATGTCGAGAAGAGCCGTGCCGTTCACATGGCCGAGGGTCAACCCTAAAGCGGCGCTGGAAGGCACGGAGAAGTCGACCACGCTTCCGCCGGTGATCACGTTGGGCGACGCTCCGGCCGCGCCGGTCACGCCGATGGTGTTCGGAAAGTTGGCGCCGGTCACAGTGTTGAGCGCGCCGCCCCACTGGACACCCAGGTTACGTGTGTAAGAGTGGGCCACTTCAATAATCCGCGATTCGATAAGAACCTGCCGCTCTTTTTTATCCAGAGCCAAAATGAGCCGCGCCATTTCGGCCAGCTTTTTCTTTGTGTCTTTTATAATGATTATGTTGGTACGGTCGTTGATCTCGACCGATCCCCGCTCGCTTTTTATCGAGTCAAGATTAGCTTTCAGACTCGCCGCTGTCTCGTAATTTATCTCGAAAAGCCGTGTGAAAAGCGGAGCTATCTCCTGTTCGGTGGACATCAGCTTTTTGGCCGCGTCTTTTTCCGCCTGAATCTGCTTGGCTGTCGATATCCTGATAATGTTACCTTCCCGAATCATATCCAGCCCGTTGTTCCTCAAAATAACCTCAAGGGCTTGATCCCACGGCACATTGTTCAGTTTTATGGTCACCTTTCCCTTAACGGCCCCTGAAGTTATAACGTTCAGGCCGGACACCTCGGCGATAATACGCAGGATGTTGTGTACGTCCGCATTCTGAAAATCGAGCGATATTTTCGCCCCTTCGTACCTGGGCTCGTCAAACGGCGATTCTTCTTCCGGTTTGGCCAGCTTTCCCGCGCGCTCATCGGACACTTTCGTGGCCAGGGCCAGGATAGCTTCATCGCCTATATCCAGGATGATTTTGTTTCCTTTGGATGAGACATTGTAAAGCGATACCTCCTCCAGGTTCACAACAACTTTGGTAATCGGTTTTTCACCGCCGCTAAATTGAAATACGGCTATGTTCTTGATTTTCGATTCTTCCAGGTTCACGTTTATAACCCGTTCATCGTCCTGGGCCACGACCGTCCCAGGAAGATCCAGAGTAAGCCTGTTCAGATTATCACGAGCCAACAGCTGGTATGAGGGATCGTTTTTCGATAAAGTCACCTCAATTCTCGAAAGCCGGTCCAACTGCTTAAACTCCACATTTTCCAGCCGGGAGAATTCTGTGGCCAATTCGGCCACGGTAATGGAGTCTATAGGCTCAGGCTCAACTGTTTCCTCTGCGATCTGCGCCACATCTTCCCTCGGCGCCGCCGCGACCGCCGGAGCCGATCCTTTGGCCAGGATCGACACGCTCAGCTCGTTCGGGTTCTCCTCGCTCAATGTGTAATCCACATCTTCGGCCAACTCGACTTCCAGTCTGGAATCGTTTGATTCTTTGAAATATATTGGTATCACCGAATTTACCAGGCGATTTCTCACCGGTATGGCGGACTGGTAGCCTGACATGTCAACCTGGGACATATCTATAATAAGGCGCAGAGGATCGTCCAATTTATAGACGGTATACTGGATCGGGTTGTCAGCTTTTATCAAAAGCTCCACCTTTTGATCGTCGCTGGAAGTAGACAGATCAACTATTTTTGCGGGCGCCCCGGCGACCGGCTCTGCTTTTTGTGTCAACTGCGCGTCGCTGGCGCAGGCTGACATGATCAACATAAGGGTAAGCGAAGTGTAAACTGCTCCCCTTTGAATTATGCTCACTGATCAACCCTCCTCATATCTGAGTTTCAGAATAGTCTTGACAGGATCAAATGCGCCCGGCAAGCCTCCCGGAGCCCGTTTTTTCTCACGGATTACCATGAAGTCGGGATCTATCTCAACCACTTCCCCGCACATTCTACCTAAATACATTCCAGCTTTAACAGTGTATCCCTTCCCGTCAGGCGCCCTGATAAGGGCCAGGGGCATGGCGCTTGTGATAATTACGCCGGTCAACTTTAAAGAAAGCAGATCGAAGCTTTCAAGATGCTCCCTGGGCCTTTCCGGATCGCAGTTTTCCACACCTTCTATTTCCTCACCGCCCATTGCGATAAGGGGCCTGAAAGGATCCCGCCTTCCGACCGGCGAATACCGCCCGCCCTCTCCAAGCGACATCGACACTTTCTCCGTTTTTAGAGAGCCAAGCACCGGTTTTCCCGCTTTTGCGGCCACTTTCTCAGGCGCCTTTTTCATGGGGATTTCCGCCGTCCTGAACCATTTGTCGCCTTTAGCCAGCCGGTGTAGCCTCCAGACTGACGGATTTTTTTTGTCCTGTATCCATGTCTCGCCATTTATGTTGTAGTTTATTATCGGGGCGCCGCCGCCCCTGGTCTCGGAGCGTGTATAAAAGACAGAGCCGAGATCGCCCTGAAATCTGATCTGGTTAATTTTTGTGACATATGATTTGCGAGGAAGCGAAAGAATCTCTATGAATTCTTTTGTCCCAATTTTCGGATCGGAAAAACCTGGCGAAATAAGATTTTTTATTATGACAGGGTTCTTCGAGGCTATCGCCACGCTTAAGGCCTGAAAAGAATCGCGGATATCCTTATCACTGTCCAAACTGGTTTTACTGAATTGGCCATATCCCAAATACACGACAACGGCCAAAACGCAAATTATTATGATAAACTGCGGTTTCATGACAAAACCCCGCGCGTATTTTGGGAAATCGCTCTGTTAACTTTCACAGTCATAGCGTAGATTCCGCTTGATCGCCTCCTCATTTCTTTTTGCCTTTTTTCGCCTTTTTACCGGCGGGCCCAGGCGGCGGGTTTCTTTCCGATGACTCAAGGAATCTATATGTTGTGGCTTTGCAATTAACCGTAAGATTGGTAAATCCGCCCTGGCTTGAGCCTGACTGCATGTTGATATTGTCGATAGTTACGATTCTGGCAAGATGGGATATCTCATCGAAAAACTTCAAGACTTCATGAAACTTGCCCGATACGGTAAGCGCCACGGGCACAAGGGAGAAAAATTCCCGTTTGACCTCTATTTCCGGTTTGAAAGTAACGAACTCCAGCCCGGACTGAATCCCTATGTTTGACACCTGCTCTAGCAACTCTGGAATCTCTTTTTTTGTCGGGAGAATTTCTGAGGCTTTTTTCAGCGCCGTGTCGAGCTTTTTCATCTTGGCCATGAGCTTGGGAAGTTTCTGGGCGTACCTTTTGTTGTCTTCAACTTCTTTGCGTATTTTATCGTGGCTCTCTTTGAGCTTTCCTATCTCATCGTTTTTACCTTGAATGACGGCAAAGTAAAAAAGCCCCAAAATGACAGCCGCCACGGCTAAAACGCCCGCCGCCCGTTGCCAGTTAGGCAGAGGTATTATTTTGTCGTATGGGACTTTTTCAAAAACTTTGTCAAGATCCACAGTATGCCTATTGCTCTAGCTTTTCCGGCCAGGTTTACTGCCGGTATTACCTTCTTTTTTCTTTGCTTTTTCAGCTTTTTTGCCCAAAGACGCCCTGCTGTTAATCGTAAATTTTTTGAGCGTCTCCTTGCCGAACCTGGTTTTATTGATAGTTTGCAGATTGACTCCGGAGAAATAGTCCGAGCCTTCCATATTTTTCATAAACTGGGCGATGGCGTTATTTGAAAATGAATATCCGTTTACCAAAAAAGAGCCGCTGTTATCGGTCAGTGAGGTTACCCATATTTCCGGCGGCAATATCGTGTTGAGGTTGTCGTAGTAAACTGTCGGCCCGCGCTTTATGGCCATAAGATCGTCGATGGCTTTGAGCATGGCCTTGATCCGCTTTTCCTTCGCCTCCATCTCCGTTACTTTCTTACGGATTTTTTTCTGGCCGGCCAACGCTTTTTTGGCTTGCGCGATTTTCTGGTTCGTATCGGATATCTGGCCGGCTTTGACCTGATACCAGAACGCGCATAAAACAAAAGAGGCCAGGATCACTATCACTCCCATCACCATTTGGCTCTGGATAATCATCCTGTCTTTCGCCTGGCGATCCGCAAGCAGGTTTACTTTAATCATTTGTCGTCAAGCCTTCTTATCGCAAGGCCCACCGCAATCACGGCGAAAGGGGCTATCGACTCTATATACTCAAGATCGAAATGTCTCTTGTTAACCTTGATACTTTTAAACGGGTCGATTTTGTCGCATTCGAGCCCAACCTCATTGCTGACCAGCGATTCAATCCCTTCAAGCATGGCCGTTCCCCCGCAAAGATGAATCCTTCTTACCTGGGAGTCAGAGGTTTTCTGAAATGTCTCGATTGTGCTCTTAAGCTCTTCGCAGATATGAGCCACGCCTTGCTTGATATGGGGAATGGCGTCGGCTTTGGTAATAGATTCGTCCATGTGGCCTAGCTTGATCGAATCCGCGTCCCGGAAACCGACGTTCATGTTCTTTTGTATCGTCTCGGTGATAGTGTTTCCACCAACCGGCATATCCCTCGTATAGGCGGTAATTCCGTTTTCAATGATGTTGACGTTGGTGTTGGACGCGCCAATATTCACGAGGGCGAAAGTGTCGTCGGCGTCCAGGCCGTAGGAAAGCTCATATCCATTTTCCAGAGCGAAAACATCAAGGTCTACAACGGCTGGTTTTAACCCCGCCTGAACCAAGATTTCATTCTGCTCCTGGATGATCCCTTTTTTGACGGCGACAAGCAGAACATCCATCTGCCGATCCTCCTCGCCGCTTCCCGGCTTTTCATTTTTTTTAGGGATTTCCCCCTCGGCGGACACAATCTGAAAATCTACGTTGACTTCGTCGATGTCGAATGGAATGTACTGTTCGGCTTCCTGCTGGATCGATTCAGCCAGATCATCTTCGCTCATCAGAGGCACTGTGATCTTTTTAATTATCACCGACTGGCCGGAAACCGAAAAAACGCATCGCTTATGGGAGGCGAGCTTTTCAGATTTGAGCAAATTTTTGATCGCCTCTGAAATAGCGGTCGGGTTTTCCACTTCCCCGTCAACTATAGTGTCGGGAGGCAGAGAAACCATACCGAAATTGACAAGCTCGTAGCCGCGCTTACCCTTTTTGAGAAGAGCTACTTTTATTCCGGTAGACCCGATATCGAGTCCAACAAATTCTTCTTCACCAAAACCGAACATAAAATCCTTTTATCTAAATTAACATGACGATGTTAATCGTCTAAAAAGACTCCATCACGATCTTCAAGATCCAGGTCAAGCGCGATTAATATTTTTCTTTTCGTGTCCAGCCTGCAGTAATAGCCTTTTTCCACCCGGTCAATAGTCTGAACAGAAAGACCGGTTTTTCTTGCAAGCTCAGCTTTGCTCATCATTTTCGACTCGCGAATTTTCCGAACGTTGTTTCTCTGCTTTCGCCCCTTGGATGGAATCAAAACTTTACCTTATAATTAAAATATTAAGCTAAATTTTACGAGGAATTATCGGTAACTATATGTCAATTAAGCATATTTGTCAATAATTATTCTACTATTTAATTTAATTAATTATATATTACATCTTATTAGTATTTCATATTAAATTATTTTAAATAATTAGATTTACTTTTAAAGTAAATATATAATATAGTACCATAATAATGGTATAATTATATACTAATTTACCTTGCCTCTCTGGCTGGAATTCTATTCTATGGTCTGAAATACGCAAGATTCTGGACTTATGTCTACTATCGCCAGCGTCGCAGTCCCTTTAACCCATCCGCATCCTTCTCCCGGGTTTACAAGCATTGTCTTGTTTCGCGTCTCGAAACTTTTCTGGTGAGTGTGCCCGAAAACGATGAGGTCGTAGTTTCCGCTTTCGGCCATCTCGTCTATCCCATCCGGCTCATGAAGCATCGCTATGGTCTTACCGTCAAGACTGAAAGACCAGGGGCGCTGGTTTAAAATCCAGCCATTGGACGAAAACAATCTGGCTATCCCGTCTGTCTCTCCGTCGTTGTTGCCGAATACGGCGTACAAAGGCGCTTCCAGATTTTTGAACGGGAGCAGGGCGAACGGGGACACAAAATCTCCGCAATGAAGAACCGCGTCCACATTTGAGGCGTTAAAAATTTCGACAGCTTTTTCGATGGCGGGCACCCTGTCGTGGGTATCTGAAATCACGCCCAACCGCATCTATCGCTCCTGAGAGTTATCAGCATCCGCTTATCTCATCACTTCTGATTTCGGCCCGAGTCACTTTATCGCGCACAAGCCCGATCCCGGCGAACTTTCCAGAAAAAGAAACCATTCGGTTTACTTAAGCGCCCTTGCTCTTCGCGCCTGAACCTGCCGCGCTACTTTATCAACGGCCCACCCAAGCCTTTTGTTTATGTCCGACTCCCAGACGCGGATCACTTTGTATCCCGCTTTTTTCAGCTTCTCATTGTTTTGCGTGTCGCGCGCCATGTTCCTTTTGATCTTTTCTATCCAGTACTTTTTGTTGTTCACTTTTTGCAACTGGGCGCCGAGGCTTTTGAAACCGCGCCGTTTCCACTGGCCGCCGTGCCAGAAATCGCCGTCTACAAACACCGCCACCATCGCCGGGCCGAAGACAATATCCGGCTTTCCCGGAAGACTTTTGCGATGAACCCTGTACCGTAACCCGCGCGCAAACAGCCCCCTCCGCAATTTCATCTCCGGTTTCGTGTCCGCGCTTTTAACCGCCCTCATGGTTTTAGATACGATTTTTGGGTTTCGGGGCATGAGCTTAGGTTGGCATGCAAAATTAGAGTGAAGCCAAGTCAGGCTCAGCTTGCACCATCTTCATCGATGACTATTTTATATCCGTCCTTATCGACTCTAAGCCAACCTGCATTAGATGTGAGCATTTCCTTTAACTCAGTTAGCATAATTTTGTTATTTTTATACAGCCTAAGCAATTCAAGGAGGTCTAGAGTTCGCAAAATAAGAACATTCGTTGTTTTGGCATGGCGTATCTGTTCAATTGCTATCCCTTGATCCTTTTCATTGAGGGAACGCGCGTTTTTTATATTCATTACTAACAAAGATGGGAATTCGGCCTTAAATCCAGAACGTTCACGATGGGAATCCGCTTGATTGATATTTTCGCGTTTAACACCTTTATTCGTTCCTTTGACCTCGCAAAGACAAAATGGCTTATTATCGTCTAACAACTTGATATCTTCACGGAGTTCATCTAAAGGATCAACGCCTATCCCAAATCCTTTCCGAAAAACCGTTGCGACACTATCAACAAGGTCACCCCCAGTCAGCGATAGAATAGATTTATACTTTTGGAGAAGCTCTGCTCTCTCGTCAATTTCTGATATCTTTTTGGAAAGTGCGTCACGCTCTGCTTTTGAATCACTTTCTTCCGAAAATTCGAATTCATTAATCCAGCCAGGAAGGTCTCGAGACAGCTTGTTATATGTTAATGCAAGAGCGTTAGCAAGCAAGGTGAAATATTCTTTCACCTCTCCTGGTCTGTTATCTGGAACACGCGTCGGGATGAAATAATTTGCCCGATTTATTATCATTCCAGTCACATAACTGCTTACTTTCGATATAATACGGATTTCAAAGCTATCCCCGTGGTATTGAAAATAGCTCGTCGCGGCGCCATACCGCTCAAGAAAACCTCTAAACTCATCTAGTATTACATCAAGATTTGGCGCTCTTTTTTGGAAGTTTTCTCGGCTCAAATATCTGTAGCGCAAGTAATACTTTGTTAGATCTGTGTCCCTAAAACTACGACCCCCGTCTTCATCTATGAATTTCGTGTTGAGAAGAAAACAGATAAAACCACCATTCCTAAGAAGTAGGGTTGATTCACTTATTCGCTTATCTAGTTCATCTTTATCGCAGGAATGAGTTAAATAATCACCCGAATAGTTAGATTCCTGTTCAAATTGTTCAAATATGCCCTGATAAAGAATAACTCCATCAAATTCATCGAACCTACGGGGCGTGTTGTACGGCTCAAAATGCAAGACAAAATTACTTTTGCTTATTGATTTTTCTGGAACAGTCAGACTTAATTTATCTATCCCGTATACGAGAATGTTATAAGAACGCTCTTTTTCTTCTTCAGGCTGTGTCATAAATGTTAAACCAAGTGAAAACTGACAATAATATGCACAGCCAGTATAAACCAGCGACGTAAGATTTTCCCCTCCCTTGAGGGGAGGGGATCAAGGGGAGGGTGTAAAATGTCATGCCGGACTCCGATCCGGCATCTCACCGATCCCGCATCAAGCGCGGCATGACAGCGTGGGAGTGCGTCAATCTAGGAGGCGGTCGATTCTGCAGGTTTCAGTTTCTTCGCGCCGCTCATTAAGACAGCTGAGATTGTCGAGGCGATGGCCAGGATTATGAACACTTCAGATTGCTTCGTCCCCGCAAGCGCCCCGGCCATTGCGCCGCCTATGAACGTGCCGGAAAACTGGCTCATGTTATAAACGCCTATTATGGTTCCTTTTTGCGCCGGATCGGCCAGTTTCGACACAGCGGCGGGCAGGGTCGCCTCCAGAACTGAAAAGGCGGAAAAGAATATCGCGAACCCGCTTAAAGTCCACCAGACATT